>JBBSNI010000086.1:0-16386 GCA_038232695.1 Cytophagales bacterium | reverse complement strand
TCAACTAAAGAAGGAAATTTATTTTCCTGTGTATTTTGGAGGGGGGGGGGATTTTTTGGCCTCCCCCCCCCCTTATTATTTTCTTTAGTATTACTATGTTCTTTATCTTGTTCTTTATATGTATCATCTGGTGATACAGTCTGTATCATCTGGTGATACAGTGGATCGTCTGACTGTATCATCCGCTGATACAGTGGTGTATCATCCGCTGATACAGTAGACAGTCTGACTGTATCACCTGGTGATACAGTTTGATAGGGTTGTTTCCAATATTGGGTAGGGCCACCTTTTTGTTTTTTTAGCCAGACGACGCCAGCCCCGGATAAGTTTTCCGCTGCCCGTTGCACGGTGTTCACGCAACAGCACAGGTCTGCTGCCATCGTGCGTAAAGATGGATAGCAATAAGGTTTGTCGCCCCAAAAAGTTGTCAGATAGGCATAAAGTGCCTTGTCTATCATATCTAATTGAGGGTGGCTTAGTACGCTACGCTGGACGATACCAAAATTGCCGTGAGCAGGTGCGTTGGTGACCGGCTTGGCGGAAAGAATACTGTTAGTGGAAATGCTCATAGGATTGTTGCTTTTATAGGCGATTTGCATAGGAATAAAATTTATGGTGTAAGAATAGGGGGGGGGGTGTAGCTACTATGGGGGATGCAAAACGGCTCTCTGTGGAACGCCAGCCGCTCTCGAGCCAGCGGCTTGTAAGAGAGAAAAGAAATGTGTAGGTTGCATACGCTTTTTTGAAAGTTTGTTTTGACATTGATGTGGGAATCATTTGTCAGCCTATTGATCCCGGTTTGGTTTTGCCCCAGCCGGGATTTTTTTTGCCTTGAAAAACCCCGGATTTTCAAAGGGTTCCTAAAGTAGAGAGAAAGTTTTGCAAGCGCAAAAAAAAGTTTAGCAACAAAAAACAAAAAAACCATCCACTACGCAGCGGATGGTTTTCTCTCTCTTAAAGTAGGCAAAAAATATTCTTTTGGGCGGCAATCGCGCGGCGAACCGTCCGCTAAACCGTCTGAGAGTCCTCTATTCTTTCGGCCTGAATACGCTCTTCAATAATTTTCTTGACTTTCTCTATGCTTTTGCCGCACCTCTCCGAGTCAAGCTTATTAATACTTTCTACCATCCTGTTTTTTTCTTCCGAGGTAATATATTTGTTTTGCAGCAACAGCAACAGTTCCGTTTTCTGTTTAACAGTAGCCATCACTATTTTATCTCCTTTTGCTTGCGTCAACGCTGGATCGCCAGCCGCTGGCTTTTTACGCTTGCTCTCCGAGGAATTGCCGTGCCTCTGTTTTTCTTGTTTTTCCACATCATCCATTTCTTCCAGCGGGGTAGGCTCGTAGCCAGCGGCACGGATGATCCAGGCAAGCATATTACGATAAGCTTTGCCTACAGCCCTGGTTTGGGCCATCGAACAGACAGCAAACTCCTGGTAACTTCTTTTGCCAGGCTCTCTGTTGCTGCACACGGCATACCCGCTGCCCACTTTTTGTTTAGTTTGCACACAAAACAGTTCTACAAAACACGAGTATTTGATCTCTGTTTTGTCTTCGCTTTCTAAGCGTTCAGGCTTTTCACAGATAGGCAAATAGCCCAGGCGAATGCCTGCATACTGCCAGCCTTCCACGTTGACATACTGTTTACCCTGAATGTTATGGAAGAGTTTTTTCTCATTGACAAAACGCTTCAAGTCATTGGCCAGTGCGGTAGTGTGCGTTACGTTATTGATCTGGTGATAATCAATATTGTTTTCCATGATTAGGTATTGTTTTTAGGTGGAAAATAAAGATGCAGTACAGCCCCGGTTTTTTCCTCTGTGATTTTAATCTCAGAGGCTTTCTCTATAAGGGTGTCTGTCTCTTTGTGCAAGCCATCCATTAAGGCGGAAACGATAGTGAAATAGTCTTCCGTGGCTAACACATAAATTTCGGCATGTTTTTTCTCTGTGGTACAGTCTGGGTTTATCATAGCAATATCTTTAAAATATAAAATCAATATGTATGTATTTGCGATTGTTTGCAGACGTTTATAAAATAAATTTTGCATATTAAAGTCGTTTGCATATATTTGACAACATGCTATTATTACATTTTATATATATTAGTTTAAAAATCAAAAATCTTGTATGGACGAGTTTAATTTTGACGCTGAGCGCAGTGGTAAATATTTAAAATCGCTACGTATTCGCTACAACAAAACCCAGGACGATGTTGGGGAGGCTTGTGGTGTAGGCAGAAGTCAGGTCTCAAGTGCTGAGAATGGGCGATATAAATTTTCTATTGATTCCTATGTCCGTTTAATGAATTTTTACAATGGTCTGGGCGCTTCCATCACGCTGAATAATTTAATATTAGGACAGCCGGATACTGATCAACCTGGTTTAAGGGCTTCTGCTGCCATCCGGAGCTATGTTTCAGAAGATCAGGGAGAATACTACACTTCCTTAAAGAAAGACCGGGAGTTTCTGCAACAGACCATTGAACGGCAATCCGTGACCATTGACCGTTTGACCATGTTTATTTCCTCCTCTATGGTTGCGGCTGACGCGGATTGCCGCCCAGCTGTAAAAGCGCATTGAGGTTAAGCAACTCCTTCACCTCTGCGTAACGGTAATACCGATCCCCGAGACTTCCGGTAAGCTGCACCGGGCTAAGTTGTTTATTTTTTATCATCCTGTTAACAGTTGCCTTTGAGGTGCCCAGCTTTTTAATCAAATCTACTTCCTTGATTAAAAATGGCTCTGTAGCCTGCTGCACAGCCTCTACCTGGTGATAGAGTTTGTCATAGATTTCCAGGATAGCCTCTAGTCTATCTAAAAGGCCGGAAAGTTTAAAATCAATTTGTTCTAACCAAAGCACAGGGTTGTCGTGCTTGTTAAAGTTTCGCTTTGTGCCGTTCATACGCTTTCAAGTTTTCATTTACAAAACTAAAAGCAGTAATTTATGCGAAATGTTTGTTTATACAAACATATATCGATCAAAAATTTAAACGTTGACCTGTTGCCTAATTCCTTCCGTGCCGGACTGCATGTCTTCGGCGTGGATACGCTCGGTCTCCTCGATGACACGTTGGGGCAATACGCTTACGTAGATATTTTCGGTGGTAGAAATGGTTTTGTGTCCCATCATACGCGAGACGGCGGCAATAGAGTAGCCATGAATGTTGAGCATATTCAGCCCAAAGGTATATCTGGCTTTGTGGCTGTGCAGCTTAAAGCCAAGCTTTTTAGAGATTGCCTTAAAGTGCAGGGTACACACCGAGATGGCAGGGATAGGTACGATGTAGTCCTGGTAGTTCTTTTCTCTGCCCCGCACCCTTTGCATGTGAGGGCCAAGCGACAAGGCAAGGGCTTTGGCCTCTGGGGTAAAGGGGATCACGGAGAGTACTTTGGTTTTCTGCCGCTTGATAAAGATATACTCTTTCCCATTGATCTGCTTTTGCACATGCTCCCAGCGCAGGCTTCGCATGTCTATGAATGAGAGGCCCAGCATCATTTGCAGTTGATGGGTTTTCACTACGATATATTCATTAAAGTGTGAAAAGTCAGAGAGGTTCATAATAGCTTGCTGCTGCGCTGCGCTGTACCATTTCTGCAAATGGGTAACTTTTCTGCGGAGCGGCTCGCCGGTACGGTCAGAGAAGTCTTCTACTAATTTTGCTGCTATCCCTACGATGCGTTGCAGCACACTTGAATATTCGTTGACTGTGTAGGCTGTATAGCTTTTTTGAGTACAGAACTTGCTGAATTGCAAATACAAATCCTTCCTGTTCAACAGCATTGCCGGGCTATCCGGGTAAATGTTAAGCGTAGAGAGGTACCTTTTAAGCGTAGAGCAGGTAGTGCGCCGGTTTTTGATGGTGTTAGGAGAAAGGTTTTCTTCATTGAGCAAAACATGAATGCAGTCTTGCAGGCTGACGGTTTTTTCTTCGTGCTGCTCCTGCTGGTAGTAGGCTTTAAATTCTTCTGCTGTGAAGTAAGGCAGTCTATTACACAAAGCCTGAAAGTCAGCATGAATTTTTTTCCTGACCTCTTCTAACTGTACGTTGGCTGCATCGGCTTTCCTGGAATGGCCTTTCACATTTTTTGCCTGGAAGTTCCACTGCTCGGGCAGTACGTACACGCCGGTGCTGATTTGCACAGCACGGGCGTTGATGCGCGTTTTAGCATAGACTGGCTTTAATGTTTTTTCTTGCGGCTCTACAGGCTCACCTTGCTTGTTGCAATAGCCATTTTTTTCAAAGCAGTAGCGCAAGGGGTTGCCTTGAGTGTCCAGGGTTTTTTTACCTCCGTTCTGGTCCACCCAGAACAGGAAAGAGAGTTTGTTTTTCATGATAAGTATTTTTAGTTCTGACAAGATTGTGCTGCAACCATGCTGACCATTTCTTCATGTCCGTTTTCGGCTTCTTCCCAACTGCCGTATCTGCGTTGCTGCTGGTCCAGGTTGCCGCCGAAAACCATTGTTTCAAATAGCAGCACCCTACCAGCATAAAAGCCATGATCTAACCCTAAAAAAACAGTTGATACCGTTGCATCGGAAAGATGGGTTAAGGCTACTTGCCGGGAAGTGTTTTCAAAGTAAATCGCCCATTCTAAAATATCATCGCAGGGCACGGGGAGTTTGCCTTCTAATTTATAATGTCTGAACATGCTGTTGGGCGGCATACCGCTGGGCGGCAATCCGCTTTCGTTAGGTGTATTGTGGGGGGGGGGTTACTCACCCGATCACTCACCCCAAATATAAGCGTATTTGTAAGAAAATAGCTATTAAAGAAACAAAAAAGCCTTAAAAAGAATAGTATGAAAGCATTTGACAAGAAGCGAAGACTTTTCTGAGAAAGCTATACATGTTGCAGAATGCCTGCAATCTAAAAACGTGAACTTTCTTAAAATGTAAGGAAATTCGAATAAAAATGCGTTAAAGTTTTGTAGCGTTTGATCAGGATGGCAGAGAGGAGATGCAGGCTACCGAAGAAGAGATGCGGCAGAATATGGAAGAGCTTTCTGCCACCCAGGAAGAGATGCAACGCAAGGAGCAGGAATACCTGCAACAGATACAGGCACTGGAAGAGAAATTATCAGCCTCACCGAGCGAAGCGTAAACATAGCAGTAATGTGGGTAACCAAGTTAAAAAAATTGAAGCAGATAAAAAGCTATACCCCGGTATAGCTTTTTTTAATTAAGAACTTTTAGAGCCGCCCTTCTTCCCGCCTTTGCGGCTGGCGCTGTGGTTTTCTTTCTTGTCGCGACCCGAACCTGATTTCTTACCCCCGCCGGATTCTTTGTTGACGGTAGCCCAGGCGCGTTTTTCGGCTTCTTTTTCGGGTACACCGCGTTCCTCATAGCTTTCTTCTATATGTTCGGCCTGGCGTTTCTGTTTGTCGGTGTATTTGTCTTTGTCTCCACGTGGCATAATGACCTCCTTTTTTAAAGTTGAAAAAATGGCCTTTAATATTACAAAAACTGCTCAATAGCTTAAAAGTTTACTCGATCAGTCTGTTTTCACAGAGGAATACTTTGCGATCTTTGCGTAAATATCAGCTTTGCGTGTTCTGCGTGAAACCTATAGCTTGGACAGTTTTAGTATTTGACCAGCAAACTATGGGTTCTTTGCCAAATACAGCGTCACATGCCGCATGACTTGAGGGAAAAACAGATGAAATTCTTCTTCAAACGCTGCATAGTCTTTCTTCAGGCTTTCTGCGGCGTGTTCCATCCCGGAAGCAAACTTAGTACGTTTGGACATGCCTTCCAGCGCCTGCTGTATGCCCTCCAAACGGGCGTAGCTGAGCAGCCAGTTGTGCTTTGCCATATAAGAAAGTACATAGGCGGCTTTTTCAGGAAGCAAGTGCCAGTAGGCTTCCAACTGTTCGTACACATAGGCGGCAAACACGGGTAGGCTTTGCGCCCCGTACTGCTTCCAGTGGACGGCCAGCAGATGATCGTAAAACATATCCACCACCACCCCGGCATAGTGTCCGTAGGTAGGCACCAGCCGGTGTTTGCTTTGCAGAAAAACAGGGTGCGTATCCGTATGATAATCTATCTCCCGGTGCAGCAGGATGCCCCGTGCAACGTCTTCCGGAAAGGCGGTGTACTGTTTGCCCTTGACAAAATCACCCAGGAAATTGCCTGCCATCAGTGAAGGTGAGGCAGAAGAGAGAAGAAAATGTGCTAAAAAATTCATTGAAATATGATTCAGATAACCTTGCCTGTTCAAGAAAGCCATTTTTTGTCTTTCCGCAAACAATGTGTGGGCGATTTCCGCTTCGGAGGTATTATTTCAACCCTCAATTTGCTACTTTTGCCCGCTGATGAATGCGACACAGGAAGAACTCCGGAAAGTACAGGAACTGCTACAGATCGAGAAGAAAGCCGACCTGGAATATTACCAGCAAAAAATACTGAACGCCTCGCTGGAAGACCGCAAGAAAAACGGACTTTGCTGGCATCCGGTCACCCTCACCGGGCAGCGGTACAGCATGGGCGAAAAGCTCATCATCAAAGTGAGTCGTACAGCGGATACAAATAAGCCACATGTGTTCCAGTCAGGAAAAATTGTCAGCTTGTTCAGCGCTGCCAGCACCAAACATACGGTCTCTGCCGTAGTCAACGAAGTCCGGGGCCATGTGATGACCATCACGCTCAACGCTGATGAACTGCCCGATTGGGTGCACGAAGGTGCAATGGGTGTCGACCTGCTCTTTGATGAGCTGGCCTACCGGGAGATGGATAAAGCCCTGAAAAGGGTCATAGACGCCAGGGAAGGACGGTTGCCGGAACTTAGAGAAATACTGTTAGGCAAAAGACAAGCTTCCTTTGCAGAAGCGCCGCCGGTAGCGGTTCCTTCATTGAACGACAGCCAGAACGCTGCCCTGCATAAGGTGCTGAGCGCCGAAGACGTCGCCATCATTCACGGCCCGCCGGGCACCGGTAAAACCACTACGATGGTGCAGGCGATCATCCAGACCGTGCAACAGGAAAAGCAGGTGCTGGTCTGTGCGCCCAGCAACGCTGCCGTAGACCTGCTCACCGAAAAGCTTTCCGAACAAAACATGCGGGTGGTACGCATTGGACATCCGGCGCGGGTGACGGATAGCAACCTGAGCAAAACCATTGACGCCCAGATCGCCAGCCACGAGTATTACAAAGACCTCAAAAAGCTACGCCGGAAATCAGAGGAACTCCGGGAGATGGGCTACAAATACAAAAGAAAGTACGGGCAGGCAGAGCGAGAGCAGCGGCGGCAATTGCTGGACGAGGCTTTCAGGATGCGCGCCGAAGCCGAGCAGTTGGAATACTACATCATGTCCGACATTTTCTCCAAAGCCGATGTGGTCACCAGCACGCTGGTCGGTGCGTCTAACAGCCTGATCAAGGGATTTGAATACCGCACCGTTTTCATCGATGAGGCCGCCCAGGCGCTGGAAGGGGCCAGTTGGATTCCCCTGCTGCGCTGCCAGCGCGTGGTCTTTGCCGGCGACCACTGCCAGCTACCGCCTACGATCAAGTCGTATGAAGCTGCCCGGCAGGGGCTGGGTGAGACGCTGTTCGAGAAATGCATCCGTCGCCAGCAAGCCCTGGGCAGCCCGGCAGATGCCATGTTACAGACACAATACCGGATGCACGAGCAGATCATGAATTTTTCCAGCCAGTATTTTTATGACGGTCAACTGAAAGCCCACGAAAGCGTCCGGACCGCTACGCTGGGCGAAGATCAGAAACCGCTTACCTTTATTGATACGGCAGGCTGTGGTTTTACAGAAAAGACAGAACCGGAAAGTATGAGCACCTACAACGAAGAAGAAGCCCAACTGCTGCTCAGGCATCTGAATGACCTGATCGGAGACATCAGCGTTGATAAAGTAACCGAAGAAGCTATCACCATCGGCATCATCTCCCCTTACAAAGCCCAGGTACGTTTTCTTACAGAACATTATGAATCCTATGAATACCTGCAACTCATCAAAGACCAAATCACCATTGACACCGTAGATGCCTTTCAGGGACGGGAGCGGGATGTGATCTACATCAGCCTGGTACGGTCTAATGAAAAAACAGAGATCGGCTTTCTGGCAGACATCCGTCGCATGAATGTCGCTATGACCCGCGCCCGGAAAAAGCTGGTTATTGTGGGCGACAGCGCCACCCTGGGCAGCCACGCCTTTTACGACGAACTGTTAGACTACGTACAGGCCACCGGAGCCTACCAAAGCGCTTTTGAGCTTTAAAAGGGAATCGGAGACCGGAAGTTAGATTAATTGCTTATTGAGCATTGAGTGTTGCTTGCGGAATGCCGCCCAGCGGAATGCCGCCCAATTGAATATTCAATACACAATATTCAATGCTCAACGCTCAAGTAAAAAAGAGTTTAGTGACAAAGCAGACCAAATTTTCAATACTACAGGAGTTACGCACCACCATTTAAACTTAGCAATAGTGTGCGTGGGGTGGAAAAAATCGCGCTTGCTGCGTGGGTTTTGTGCGTATGGCTATTATTTTTTCTTGATTTCTTTGGTTACTTTCTTGATCAAGCAAGAAAGTGACAAAGAGAACAAGCTGCTTAAAGGGCTTTTTCGGCTCAAAGAAGACTGTTTGCGTAACTCCTATACTATCATCTTGTACGCTACAGATTCCTGTCTCCCGTCTCCGTTATTTCATCCATTACCTTACACCGCCTTTGCGCTTGTCTTATATTTGCAGGGGGTTCGTCTGTACCATTGGATGAACACCATGTATATCAACGATTTTAAAAGCCTCCCAATCTGCCAGAAACTGTATCATACGCAGCATGAGGGCGTCTTTCTGACCGTGATCAAAGTGCATAGCTATATTGTTAAGTTGTATGCGCTCGACAAATTTTATGTAGAAGTCTGGTACGATACCCAACGATACGAGATGGACGTCACCGCCTTTGACAATACCGCGCTGCTGGAAGCTTATATGGATGATATTGATCTTTCCTGCTTTTTTTGAATGGATGTGAGCAGAGATAGGTAATCAGATGTTAGCGTGTTGCTTGTTGTTACCCTATTACCAGTAATTGGTATAAAATTACCACCCATTTTTTTCTTCCTGTTTTGCCTACTGCTGGTTGTTACCAATCTACCAGCCATAGGGACAGCATTGTTATCCTCCTCATAAAGCGATTCTTAGCTTTACTGCCTCAGGCAATGCTTGCCATTTTGTCAAACGCTTACCCATCTATTCCTATGAAAAAGCCCTTATTGCTTATCTTTATCCTTTGGATGCATCCAACTTTCTCCCAACCCATTATTAAAGTTTATGGTAGTGCAGACCCTCTGGCAGTAAAACAACAGATCGCTCAGTACCTGGCTTTTCTGGATGTCCGCGAGAAGGTATATCTTTGTGTAGTTTTCTCTAATCATATGCCCGAAAAGCTGGAAGGAATGACCTTATACCTGGGTTCACCTGAACCAAATGCTTACCAATCTATTAAAGTACGGATAGATGTCCGTCTGAATAAAGCGAAGCAAAAACTCGTGCTGGCGCATGAAATGATCCACGTCAAACAATACGCCAAGGGAGAACTCATCGTACTCAGTCCTCAGCAGGTGATGTGGAAAGGAAAAAAGTTTCGGTATAAACAGGCTGAACGGTTATATACTCCCTGGGAGTCTGAGGCTTACCGAACGGATAACCTGTTAGCCAGGCGATATAAAGAACAACTTGAAAAACCATTTGAACTTGAAAAACCTCTGATAGCTTCCAAAATTAACCCTTGAAAGTGATCCCAATCCATATAGGGTTGATGCTGATAGTTTTTACAAAAATAATTTACTACCTTTTTTGTGCTTTACGTGTGATTACTTTCGTAATTGATCCACCAACCAGGAAGCCTATGAAAACTTTTTCTATGCTCAGTTTGCTGTTTCTCCTAAGCATCCCCTGGAAGGGTAATGCTCAAAGTGAAAACTATCGTTTTGAACATCTCTCCGTGCAGCAGGGGCTTTCCCAGAACTCAGTATGGAGCATTCTTCAGGACAGGGAAGGCTTTATGTGGTTTGGCACTCAGGATGGGTTGAACAAATATGATGGCTATACCTTCACTGTTTTTAAGCCTGATCCTCGTGACCCGGAGCATACCCTCCACCATAACATGATCAGTGACATCCACGAAGACAGGAAAGGCAGACTTTGGGTAACTACCTTAGGAGGAGGATTCTACCAGGTAGATAAACACACAGGTAATGTTACGCACCAAAGTATTGGTCCTAATAACGCACGTTCCTGGAATGCATTCGCTTCTATTTATGAAGATCAGCAAGGACTCTTATGGATTAGTGGAGCAGAAGGAGTAGCCAGCTTTGATCCGGAAACCAAACAGTTTACCTTATATACTGCTCCTGATGAAAGAGCCCCCTTGTTTACTGCTGTGACAGAAGACGCTGCTGGACGGTTCTGGGCAAGTAGTAGAAGTGGTGTTTATCAGTTGGATCGCAATAGCGGCAAGTTTACACCCGTTGCCTTGGATTCTTCCTTTGCTCAAAAGCCTGTTCACAGTTCCCTGTATTTGGATAAAGAGGGTATGTTATGGGTCGATACTGGAGGGGAAGGCTTATTCTATATGGATACCCGCGATAAACCACTGCACTTTACCCGCTATAATCCAGGGGGTATAGTTAATAAAAGGATTCGCTTTAATTGTATTTATGAAGATAACAGCGGATATTTATGGTTATCAGGTTCACAAGGGCTGCAACGCATAGATAAGCAAACTGATGAGGTGCTAAATTTCCAGTCTAACCCATCCCAGCCTGGCAGCCTCAGCCATAATAATGTCACCGCTGTTTATCAAGATAGAACAGGCACGCTTTGGATAGGTACAGATAATGGGGTGAATAAAATAAAGGCTCATGCCAAAAAATTTCATACCTATCAGATCATCCCTGCCTTACCCTCTGTTGTTCTGGATCAGAATAACATAGGTACCTTACTGGAAGATCATACAGGAAAAATTTGGATGGGAAGTGCAGGCTCTTCTTTCTTTGGGAACTTTCAGAATGGATTATTCCAGCTTGATCCCAAGACTAAACACATCAAACATTTCCCGGCTGATCCTTCCAATCCTGATAGCCTTGCCAGCAACCAGGTCTGGTCATTGTATGAAGATCAAAAAAAACGGCTCTGGGTGGGCACACAGGAAGCCCTGCACTTATTGGATAGCACTACAGGAAAGTTTAGCCGTTATCCTTCTGTTGTACCGGTAGAATACATAGAGGAGGACATATTCGGAAAACTATGGATGGGGACATGGAGGTCAGATAGAGATGAGTTTCTTGCTTCTTTTGACCCTGATAAAGAAGCGTTCAAATACTATACATATGACCCCAAAGACACTACTGGATTAAAAGACAAAAATATGTGGGATATTGTGGCCAGCCGTAGCGGTGATATATGGATAGCCCTTTCCGGAGGCGGCATTGCTCGCTTAGATCAACAAACCGGTAAATTTACCAGTTATCTGAATAATCCTTCCGCTGCTCAGGGTCATCTCAATGATAAGGATGTACGGGCGCTTTACGAGGATGAAAAAGGTGTGATCTGGGCAGGCACCAATCAGGGAGGACTTCATCGTTTTGATTCTCTCACCAATACCTTCACTTACTTTACCATGCAGGACGGGCTGCCCAGTAACCATGTCGTCAGCATCATAGGTGATGACAATGGAAATTTATGGCTGGGTACGAACAAAGGATTAAGCAATTTCAATCCTGATACGAAAACCTTTCGCAATTTTGATATCAGTGATGGTCTTCCGGCTAATGAATTCAGAATAGGCAGTGTGTACAGCCGCAATGGCAGACTGATGTTCGGCACTGTCAACGGCTTTGTCATCTTTCATCCTGATAGCATCAAAGATAATCCGGTAGTTCCTCCGGTGTATATTACCGGCTTTCAAGTGTTGGAAAAGAGCCGGAATGTACCTACAAAACAAGTAGAACTACCTTATGATGAAAACTTCCTTTCTTTTGAATTTGTCGCCCTCAATTATGATACACCAGAAAAGAACCAATATGCCTATAAAATGGAAGGCTTAGACAAAGATTGGGTCTACAGTGGCACCAGAAGATTTGCCAGCTACCCTGACTTAGATCCTGGGAAATATGTCTTCCGGGTAAAAGGTTCCAACAACGATGGAGTATGGAATGAGCAGGGGGCTTCTCTACAACTGACTATCCTTCCTCCTTTCTGGCAAACCTGGTGGGCGTATAGCTTGTATGGTATGTTAGCCCTTGGTTTCTTATATAGTCTCAGGCAGTACACTGTGAAGCGGGAACGGCTGAAACATGCGTTGAAACTACAGACCCTGGAAGCCGAGAAGATGCATGAGATAGATCATATGAAAAGCCGCTTCTTTGCCAATATCTCTCATGAATTCCGCACTCCAATTACTTTAATTCTGGGTCCTTTGAAAGCCTTGTATGAAGGCACTTACATAGGTGATCAAAAGACTGTCTTCGGCTTGATGATGAGAAATAGTCAGCGCCTGCTACGGCTCATCAACCAACTGTTGGATATCAGCAAACTGGAAGCAGGCAAGATGCAGCTACAAGTCGTGGAAACCGATTTAGTCGTTTTTCTTCGGCACGTAGCATCGTCTTACGAATCCCTGGCTGCTGACAAAAAGATCCGTTACTTCTTCTACCCGGAAATGCCGGAACTCATGGTGTTAGTAGACCAGGAGAAAATGGAGAAGATAGTTCATAACCTTTTGTCCAATGCTTTTAAGTTCACTGCTGAAGGAGGGGAAGTGATCCTGTACCTGAAGACTGAGGCAAACCAATGGGCTGTAATCAGTGTGAAAGATACCGGCACTGGCATTCCACAAGATGAGTTGGAGAAGGTCTTTGACCGCTTTTATCAGGTGGGTAGCTCTCAGACCCGGGCCCAGGAAGGCAGTGGACTGGGCATGGCACTGTCCAAAGAGTTAACAGAACTGCATCATGGGCGGATCACGGTAGAAAGTATGGAAGGGAAAGGTACCACCTTCACCGTACGGCTGCCTTTGGGCAAAGCACACTTGTCGAGGGAAGCTATCAGGGATCAGCGGGATATTGAGGAAAGTAAGCTGTCTGATGTATTGCAGATTCCTGATGAGTTGAGCGTAGCAGCCACAGAAATTGAGGCCTTAACGGCTGCTGCTACATCCACAATGGTACTGGTGGTAGAGGATAACGCAGATATGCGGCAGTACATCCGCAATACGTTAGGTGATCATTACCAGATCAAAGAGGCTAAAAATGGAAGGGAAGGCATAGGGATAGCCATGGAACACTTACCTGATCTGATTATCAGTGATGTCATGATGCCGGAGATGGATGGGTATGCGTTATGCGAAAAGATCAAAACTGATGAGCTAACCTCTCATATCCCGGTCATCCTGCTTACTGCCAAAGCCGACCGAAAGAGCAAACTGGCAGGATTGGAAATAGGAGCGGATGATTATCTTGCTAAACCCTTTGATGCCGAAGAGTTACTGTTGATTGTCAGAAACCGCATTGAAGAAAGGCGCAAGCTGCAGGAAAGATTCAGTCGGGAAATTACCCTACAGCCCAGAGCCATCACGATTACCTCAGTAGATGAGCAGTTCCTGCAACGGGTAATGCAGATCATGGAAGAGCATATGGCGGATGCCGGATTTGGGGTAGAAGCCTTGGGTCTGGAAGTAGGCATGAGCCGGATGCAGTTGTTTAGGAAGTTAAAAGCACTGACCAATCATGCGCCGGGAGATTTTATCCGCCTCATGCGGTTGAAAAGAGCGGCTGCATTGCTGACTCAGGGTGCGGGTAATATCGCCGAAGTTGCTTTTCAGGTAGGTTTTCAGGATCCATCATATTTTACCAAAAGTTTTCAGAAACAGTTTGGACAAACTCCTTCGGAATATATTGTTAGGGCTATTGATAGTTTCTGAAATGAAAGTTTACTAGCTTTTTTATCAATCAGGTCTTGCATTGAAGGTGAATGAACGTTGGCCCGATGCATTGACTACTAATTTGTAAGCCTATGAAAACTTTTTCATCCGTTTGGTTCACAGGTTTGTTTCTTCTCCTAAGCATCCCCTGGAAGAGTAATGCCCAAATTGAGAATCTCCAGTTCGAGTATCTTTCAGCCCAACAAGGTCTACCTAAAACCAGTATCTACAGCATCCTACAGGATAGGGAAGGCTTTATGTGGTTTGGTACTGACGAAGGTTTATATAAATACGATGGACAAAAAGCTACAGTCTATCAAGCCGATCCTGCTGACCCTGCCCATACACTACGATCTAATCATATAAGAGCAATCCACGAAGACCAGCAGGGAAGAATCTGGGTAGCCACGGACGGCGGTGGTTTACACCAGGTAAACAAATGGACTGGGGAAGTCATTGCCTACCCTATTGGTCAGGATCAAGGGCAAGAATGGAATAATGTGTCTTGCACCTCTGGTATTGTTGAGGATGCAGAGGGATCCTTGTGGGTGGGATCATCCTTAGGCATATCTCAGTTTGATCCGGCTACCCAAAAGTACAGGTTATATTCTTCTCCCAATGGAGAAAGCGTTAACGGCTTAATGAAAGATGAGCACGGAGTACTGTGGGCAACCAATGAAACAGGAATATGTAGGTTTGATCCTCTTATGGGTAAGTTTATACTTTTTCCCTTATCTGCCTTATCTGCCTTATCTTTTTATGTAGATAAGGAAGGAAACAGTTGGATAGGGACTTGGGGAGAAGGATTATATCGTATGGAGACCCGTAAACCTGGTCAGTTTACTTCTTATAATCCTAAAGGCCAAATTAAAAAAATCATATTAGCCATTTACGAAACAGATGGTTTGTGGCTGGCCACCAGTGACGGCTTGCAGCACCTGGATGTAAACACGGGTCATGTCACTACGTATCAGTCTGATCCTTCTCAGCCAGGCAGTCTGAGCAGCAGCATCATTAGGTCAGTGTATAAAGACCATACAGGTAATCTGTGGGTAGGCACTTCTAATGGGGTGAATAAGGTCAGCATGCGTACCAAACCTTTCTATACCCAACAAATTATTCCCACTCCCTCTTCTTTCCATCGCCCGGAAAACGAAATTTCTGCCGTATTGGAAGATCATACTGGCACACTCTGGCTCAGTAGTGCTGCTAAAGGCTTATACCGCCTGGATACTCAAACGCAGCAATTCACCCACGTAGTCGTCAATCCAGATGATAAGCGTACCTCATTGCTTTATCAACATTGGCCTTTAGTAGAAGATCAGCAAGGCCGGCTTTGGGTAGGCACGGATATGGAAAAAGGGCTCTACCGCTTAGACCGGACTACCGATAAATTTATCCGTTACCCTTGTGAGTTCTTCGTCAGAATGCTGGATGTAGATGCTTCCGGCAAACTCTGGATTGGAGGATTTGTCAATGAAATGGCTTCTTTTGATCCGGCTACTGAGCAATTTACTTACTATAAAGCCAGCGAAAAGGATTCTACGAGTTTGATTCCAGGAAAGATCAATAACTTGATGGTGAACCGGGCTGGAGAGGTTTGGGTAGCTACCACAAGTGGCATGAGCCGGTTTATTCCAAAAACCGGAAAATTTACCCGCTATCAGCCCAATCCTGAAACACCTAAAGGGCACCTGAATGATCATTATGTAAATGATATCTATGAAGATCAGGAAGGCATGATCTGGATAGGTACTTTGCAGGGAGGATTAAACCGGTTTGATCCCCACACCAACACATTCACCTATTTTACTACGCTACATGGGCTACCCAGTAACAATATTCAGAGCATCATTGAAGATGAAAAGAGTAATTTGTGGATCGGTACCAGCCAGGGATTAAGCCGCTTTAATTCCAAGACCCATACATTTCGCAACTTCAATGTGAATGATGGCTTACCAGGCAATATATTTTATGGAAGTGGCAGTGTCTTTAGTCGTAACGGAAAATTATTCTTTGGCAACATGGATGGTTTAGTTACCTTTTACCCCGATAGTATCAAAGAGAATGCTATGGCTCCCCCTGTTTACATCACTGGCTTCAAGGTGCTGGAAAGGAGCCTGCCTGTACCGGATAGTTCCTTCGAACTTGCTTATGATGAGAACTTCCTCTCTTTTGATTTTGTAGCGCTCAACTATGATGCATCTGAAAAGAACCAATATGCTTATATGCTGGAAAGAGTAGATAAAGACTGGGTATATTCTGATACCCGCCGGTTTGCCAGTTATCCTGACCTGGCTCCTGGTGAATATATTTTTCGAGTGAAAGCTACTATTGGAGATGGAACCTGGAATGAGGAGGGAGCTTCTCTGCAACTCACCATTTTGCCTCCCTGGTGGCGAACCTGGTGGGCTTATGGATTGTATGGGATTATAGGAATATGCAT
>JBBSNI010000085.1:0-16541 GCA_038232695.1 Cytophagales bacterium | reverse complement strand
TTCCTCGTATTATAGTAAGGATGGAGTTAGTTAATTCCGTCATGGCGTGTTTAGTTATGGATGTCGAATACCCTTAACTAACACGCCTTTCTTGTTAAGAATCCATTTTTAACATCTCATTTTTTAACGAACCATTGATTCTAAATCAATTCAAAAGAAAATTCTTTCATCAGATTTTTGAATTTGATTCTGAATTACCTGTTTAATCAGAATTTATGTTCATTTAGATAATGAACTTTGTTAGTGAATGCACAAGTAAATAAAATATGAAAGCTGTAATAAGAAAAAATCCTGGATTAAATTTTTTTGTCGGATTCATAGGAGGGCCAGAAATACCAACTAAACAAGATAAATTTAAGCCTCTTAAGGGCTTTAGAGTAATTCTTGAGGATGAAGGTAAAAGAACAGACCTTTCACAAGAATATGATATTTATATAAAGAAAAAAGGGAAAGCTAATATACAGGAATTCGTACAGAAGTTTAGCCAACAAATCAAAGATAATTTATCAGATGAACATCCTTATTCGAGAGATACAAAACTAGAAGTTATAGTAAGCGTATCAATGGATGAAAAAAGGCTAAAAGAAGTAGATATTGACAATTTAGTTAAATGTGTTTTAGATTGCTTTAATGGCTTAGTTTATGAGGATGATAGCCAAATAGTTAACATTTTAGGATCGAAAGATGTAAATTCATTTTTCCCAGCAAATATGCTTTTTGTTGGGATAAGGAAAATCAAAGATAATAATGAAAGCTGGTTTAAGAACATCAAATTGGCAAGCATAACAGATCAAGAATAGGCTATGCCTAATATCATTTCTGCTTTATGATAGATGGATCAGTAATTTGAAAGATAGTTTTTCTTATGAGTCCAGTGTCGAGTAAAAAAGATTTACTCCGCCTCAACCACCAAGCATACATTTACTTGTTAAAACACGTACTAATTTATTATTTCACTCAAAGTAAGAAGCTTAACTCCCCAATCTTCCATTTCCTTCATGGCTCTCTCATCATCGCCTTCCTGTAAATTGACCGCACGGGTACCATCTTTTACCACTACAGTCTCAAAACCCAACTGCCTGGCATCCAGCGCAGTAAACTTTATGCAATAATCAGTTGCCAGTCCTGCGATGATCACCCGGCTGACGCCTCTTTTCTTCAAATAATCGCCCAGTCCGGTGGCTTTCAGGTGACCGTTGTCATAAAAGCCACTGTAGCTGTCAATCTCAGCATCCGTGCCTTTTTGGAATATTTTTTCAACTCGCGTCCTATTGAGCGATTTGGCAAAAGCGGCTCCCGGCGTGTCTTGCACGCAATGTACGGGCCACAGCACCTGGTCCAGCCCTTTCAGCGTGATATGCTCGCCCGGCTTTTTTCCAGGATGGTTGGCCGCAAAGCTCAGATGACCGGATGGGTGAAAATCCTGGGTAGCGACCACGCAGTCAAAATAAGGTTGCAGTTTGTTGGCTACCGGAATGACCGCATCGCCTTGCTGTACGGCCAACGCGCCGCCGGGTAAAAAATCATTTTGTATATCGACTAAAATCAATGCGTCCATCGGGGATAAAGTGTAAATATGCGCTAAATCTTACAGCCGTCAGCTATTGCCTGTTTCTGTCCTATGAAATGCTCAACAGCTACTTACCTTTCTTTGTTCGTCACCCAATTGATCATACTCTATGAAAGCGGCTACATATTTTCACATCATATTCATCATGATCAGCCTGACTTTATCAAAAGTCTGCGCCCAGGCTCCGGTAATTACCGGCATTGACAAAACCAGTGCGACAGTGAATGAGATCATCACCATAACGGGAAGCGGTTTTGGTAACGATAGCAGCCAGGTGCGTATATTTTTTGGCGCGGCGCTGGCTGACTCCGTGGTGAAGATCAGCAACACAGAAATTCAGGTAGCTGTACCTGCCGGTGCCACCAGCAGCAGTATTTCGGTAACCAACCTGAATACTAAACTCACCGCTTATTCCCGACAGATTTTTACCCTAAGCTATGATGGCGATGACTTTAACGTTACTAAAATAGGACTCAACTACGCATTTTTGGAAGGCGAGTATAAATTCCCTACTTCCGGCAATAACCTGTATAACCTCTGCTTCTGCGACTTTGATTTGGATGGGCTCAATGACATTGCTACTTCTGATACTGAATCCTCTAAAGTGATGGTTCTCCGGAATAGTACGTCGGACATCAATTCCGCACCAAGTTTTATTGGAAAAGAATTTAACATCGCCCGCACCCGCTGGGTACGCTGCGGCGACTTGAATGGCGATGGTTTGCCGGATTTGATGTTTTCGGCCTCTAACAGCAATAACAACAAAGAAAAAATCTACATCTACAAAAATACCAGCACCTTAGGCAACATCAGTTTTGAAATTCTTTCTATTCCAATTTCCTATTCGGTGGATGGCAACCTGGCAGCGCGTATGGACATAAAAGATATAGACGGCGACGGGTTGCCGGAAATTGCTGTGGTGGATATTTCCAATGCAGGCGGTGTCTCTGTTTTTAGAAATATCAGCACACCGGGCGGAGCAATCAGCTTTGTCACGACACCGGTGACGCCGTTTACTACTTTTGGTATTCCTGTTCTTGAGTTGAGCAGCATAGACCTCGAAGACCTCAACGGCGATGGGTTGCCCGAACTGCTGGCAGGCAAAGATGAGAGAAATGGGATTTATGTGTTTACCAACAACAGCACCTCCGGCAACATCAGCTTTGCAGGCTTTACGATGCCGGAAGCACCCGGACGAACCACCAACATGAAAGTAGCCGATGTGGACGGTGACAAAAAGCTGGATGTCGTAATCGTCAACGATGAATATGTAGGCGTATTGAACAACATTACGGGCGAAGATGGGATCATCGCCTTCGCTGCTGTCAAACGTTTTGACCAGATTTCCCTCCTCCGCGAAGGACTGGACATCGCAGATATGGACGGCAATGGCAAGCAGGACATTATTATAGCCAGTACGACCAACCGGGTTGTAGTTTTGCTCAACAAAAGTACGCCGGGAAGCCTGGATTTTAATACTAAAAAAACCCTGGTCATCAGTGAAAACACCATCAGCGTGAGAGCCGGAGACTTAAACGGCGATGGCAAACCGGACCTTGCCTATACCGCACTGGATTCTGACCAGATCAGTGTATTGCTCAACCGCAACTGCATCAAGCCGGTACTGGAGCCGCAAGCGGGTCTGGGCGTTTGCGACTTGCTCCCCTACCGCCTGACCGCCACCCAGGCCATTGGCGTGATCTATGCCTGGGAAACTTCCGTAGATGGTGTTAATTTTATCCCGGTTGCCGATGCGATGGATTCTACCTTCTCTTATACCACCAGCACAGAAGCTTTTTACAGGGTAAAAATGTCTTCCAACCACAATGGATTTGCCTGCACCAATGTAGTGTCCAACGTAGTCAAAGTGATCCGTCCGGAAGGTTTCGTGCCCGGCCGGCCGGTGATCATTGATCCTGATCCGCAGACGCCGTTCTGTTTTGGCAGCACAGTCACGCTTGAAGCGCAGCAGGTGAATGCCAAATTTGTTTGGACCGCGCCTAACGGACAGGTTATTCCCAATGCATCAGGCAATCAACTCATATTGAACAACGTAACAGCAGCCGATGCTGGCGAATACACGGTGTATGTTAAAGCCAGTGCAGCACAGGGCGGTTGCCAGAGCGACGTAGCCACCACAACGATCATGGTGAGCGAACCCGAAGCTATTGCCATTCAAAGCGAAAATGGTCCGGTCTTTTTTGAGGGCGGGCAGACGACGCTGAAAGTAGCTGCTATTGCCAATAGCACCTATACCTGGAAAAGAAATGGTCAGTATATTACCGGCGCTACCGCTGCGGAACTGCTCGTTATCCAGGAAGGCGATTATGTAGCGGTAATCAGTAATGCGTTGGGATGTATGCGCGAAAGTGCCCCTTACACCGTAGCTTACGCCCGTACCTTGATCCCAGATCAGTCCTGTCTAAATGAAAGCATCAGCTTTAAAATTACACCGGCTTCTCTGATGGGACAGCGTATCAGTTACCGCTGGAACTTCGGAGATAACTCAACTTCACCGGGAGATTCCGTGAATCATACCTTCCAAACAACCGGCGCTTATGAGGTGTCTGTAGAGATTTTGACTTCCACCGGTAGCGTGATAGGTTCTTACAAAGAAAACATCACTGTCCTGGATTTACCGGTTTTGACCATTGAAACCAGCACCGGCATGAATAACCTTTGTCCCGGTGATCGTTTGGAACTGACGGCAAATGAAGGATTTGTGTCTTACCAGTGGAGCCAGGGCGAAACCACCAACAAAATCACAGTTAGCGAGCCGGGCATCTACACCTTGACTGTCGCTACCAGCAGCGGATGTACTGCCACAAAAAGTATAGAGGTAAAAAGTGTTGACAACCCGGAAGTTACTATTACCGCCCCTACCGACCGTATTGCTTTAGGCGAAGAGTTGCTGTTAGAGGCTAATTCCACCGCAGACAACGTTGTTTATGAATGGACCCCTACACAAGGGCTGAGCAATACCACCATTGCCAATCCCGTGGCCCGTCCGCTGGTCACTACCATGTATACCTGTGTTGTTACCCGTCCGGAAGGCTGCCAGAGTACGGCTGAATTTACCGTAACGGTAGACCGTTCGCTGGATGTAAAAGCCCAGAAAGCCTTCACGCCCAACAACGACGGCAGCCACGACACCTGGCACATCGACCGCATGGAACTCTACCCGGACTGCCGCCTGACGATCTTCAACCGACAGGGGATCAAGCTGTTTGACGCTGAAAACTACAGCAATGATAATCCCTGGGACGGAACACTCAACGGAAAGCCGGCACCGGCAGGGGTGTATTTTTATCTGATTAAATGCGGAGGCGAAGCCGGCAGCCAAACAGGCAGCGTGACGATTATCCGGTAATGGTGTTTTGGTGTTACCCCGACGGTATGCACTGGGTCAGGCAAGTAGGTGTTTAAAAAATACTCAATGCTCAAGTGATAAAAGTATCCAGCAACTAATCAGCACCGCAGCGGCGGGTCGCTGAAACACCCAGGCACTGGAACACTTGAACACTTGCGCACCTTAACACTTTAACACTTGCACACCTTAACACTTAACATGCTTAAAATTGCCTGGTCAGATATTTACGCTCATCCTTTGCCGGAGAACCACCGTTTTCCGATGGAAAAATACAATCTCATCCCAGAGCAGTTGCTCTACGAAGGTACTATCACGGAGACCCATCTTTTTTGTCCCTATCCGCTGCAAGAAGCTTACATCACCAACGTACACGACCCGGCGTATTGGCAACGGCTGAAAAACCAACAGCTTACCCGCCAGGAAATTCGCAAAACGGGCTTTCCGATGTCTTCTGAGTTGATACAACGCGAAATTACGATCATGCAGGGAACGCTTCAGGCAGCCCTTTTTGCCTTGCAATATGGTGTAGCTTTTAACATAGCAGGCGGCACCCACCACGCTTTTACTGACCGGGGCGAGGGCTTTTGCCTGTTGAATGACATAGCCATTGCCGCTACTTATCTGCTGGAAAAGCAATATGCTACAAAAATCTTGGTCATAGACCTGGATGTACACCAGGGCAATGGCACGGCAAAGATTTTCCGTCACAATCTGGCCGTTTTTACGTTTAGTATGCATGGAAAGAAAAACTATCCCATGCACAAAGAGCAGTCCGACCTGGATATTCCGCTGGAAGACGGAACAGATGATAAAACCTATCTGTCTATTCTCAGGGAAACCTTGCCTCGTCTGACCGATGAAGTGATGCCTGATTTTGTTTTTTTCCAGTCAGGGGTAGATGTGCTGGATTCTGATAAGTTGGGGCGATTGGGGCTGACGATCGCAGGATGCAAAGAAAGAGATCGCATCGTGTTGAACCATTGTAAACAAAACAAGGTGCCGGTGGCTTTAAGTATGGGTGGCGGCTACTCTGAAAAGATAGCCCGTATTGTAGAAGCGCACGCCAACACCTACCGGCTGGCGCAGGCTCTGTTTTTTTAACATAAATTATGAAAAATCATTATCTTAAACGCTGGTTGATCTATGCTGTTTCCGGACTGGTTTCGGTAGGCTTTGGGCTAAGCCTGTTTGGCGAAGCTGTCATTGCCAAACATAAAAAACGCTCCTGGTTTTGGCCGGGCACATTAAGCCTGGTGGTTATCAATACCGGACTTTCCCTGATCGGAAAATCTGTCTCATATCGCACCAGGCTGGACCTGAAAAACGAAAAGTGACTTTTTAAACAAAGAATGTTTTGACCTCTGCTCCTGCCTTTACCGATCAATACATCTTTCAAAAAAGCGTACTTTTTTCACTGAGCTTTACCTTTTTGTTGTGGGCGATCAAAGCTTTGGAATGGAGCACAGCTACCAACCTGGGTACTTTTGGTATCTTGCCCCGTACGCTGGCAGGTGCCGTGGGTATCTTTACGGCTCCGCTGATCCACGGCGATACCATGCATCTGCTCTCTAATACTTTTCCGCTGCTGTTGCTGATGCTGGCTGTATTCTACTTCTACTATAAAATTGCCTGGGAAGTGTTCCTTTGGATCTATCTGATCACTGGCTTTTGGGTGTGGCTGGCTGCCCGGCAGGCTTATCATATCGGCTCCAGCGGGCTGGTCTATGGGCTGGCAGCTTTTCTGTTTTTTAGCGGTATTTTCCGCCGCGATGTACGTTCTGTCGTGATTGCCCTGTGTATTGCTTTTCTGTATGGAGGCATGGTGCAGGGGGTACTGCCAACCGCTGGAGGTGTCTCCTGGGAGTCGCACCTGCTGGGAGCGGCGGCAGGCGTGATGTGTTCCTTTTATTTCAGGAGAACGGATCGTGATAAGACTGCGGAAGAGCAGGTTCCGGGCGCAGACGAATCTGTTTTACCAAACACAAACAGCACTTTCACCCATCATTCTTTCCGCTCAGACTCAGACACTGTGTACGTGTATAGCCTGAAAGAAACTTCGACAAGTGATCCTTTTGTCTGTTATACTTACACAGAAAATTCGTCAGAAGATATTACTGCTTCAGAAACTTAAAAGTTTTTTGGGCTTCGTCCTGGCAGGAAGCGCAACGGACAATGAGCAGATAGTAACCCGCAGGATAGCCGTGGACATCTATGCGGTAAATATCCTGTTCTGCTTCTTCGGATTGTAAAGGCATGATATTACCCAGAATATTGCGGATTTCAAAAGTCAAATCCTTGTTGTCTGCCCGTTGGGGATGGACAGCTTCCGCACTAACAAAAAGATAATCTTTCACCGGGTTGGGATAGATCCCTGTTTGCCTGATCTGTGAGCCGGATACAACAGACAACCCAGACTCTTTCGCATCTTTGGGAACCCAAAGCACGAAGAGAAAACTTACGAGCAGGCAGCCTATCAGTACCGGTTTTTTCATTTGCAATAAAGCTTGTCTTTTATTTATTGTTAATTATACTCATTTTTTTTAAAATAAGTTTTACTTTTCAATAAACTTACGAAAAAATCGTTCTTAAAGGTTCATAAAAAAAGCCGGATCAACCGGCTTCACATGAAATCTAAGAATTCTTAATTGTTTTTATCGGTATTTTCCAGGCTGCTGGAAAGCCGCTGTATCTCTTCCTCAATCCGGGCAATCGACTGGTTGATCTCGTCATAAGAAGTACTCCAATCTTCCTGCTGTATGGCATTGACCTGGGTGATCTTGTCGTCGATGTCCTGCTTTTCGTCCTGCAATTCTTCTATAGCCGATTCAATATCAGAAGAGGCAGCGTCATTGGAAGTTTTGTCTGCATTTTTCTGCAAATCCTTAATCCTCTTGTCTATCTCTTTAATGCGACCTTCGAACTCACTGACTTTGGTAGCCTTGTAATCTGCGTAGTACTGCTCCCGGGACTGGAAGGCTGCCTGGGTTTTTTCCTGTGCCTCTTTGGTAGCTTCCCTGGCTTCTTCTATGTCTTTTTGTACATCTTGTTGAGTCAGCGTTTTTTCGCTACAACCCGGCATGGCAAAAGCTATCAATCCTACGAATAGAATAGCTTTATATTTTTTGGCAAAATAGTTAACCTTTTTCATGTTTCAGTTTAGTTTTTTAGTTAAAAAAGTTAGTTATGTCTTTATTAATAAACCTTATGCATGAAAAAATGTTTGCCAAGGTAGCCTAAAAGTCCTGCCAGGCGCGGCGGCGTTGCAGCTTCAGATCGCTGAGCATAGCAGACTTCACATTGATCTGAACATAATAAGAGGTAAACCTGCCAAAAGGTATCCAGTCGAAGCGCATCTCAAAGCAACCCAAATCCCGGTTGACATGAAAACCGGTCTGGGTAATGTCTTTCTGCTGAAAATCAAACCCCGACTCAAAACCAATCTTCCACTTGGGGGCTATACTCACGTCGCCATTGAACATGACAGACTGCCTTACACGGCTGTTGTTGCGGTCGCTGCTGCCTTCTTTGATCAACCTGCGGCGGGGGTCAAAAGAGTAATTCAGTGAATAGCGCAGACTCAGGCTCCAGGGCACGTCAAAATCTACATAATCCTGCCGGTTTTCTGTCCGGTAGTCCAGGTCTTCTTCCAGGATACTGGCAGGCGTCTCCTCTTCCGGCGCCTGCTCTTTGGTGTCCTTTTTAGATTTAGGAGTCAGGCTGGTATTAAAGCTGATGTTAGCGCTGGTAATGGTTCCTATTCTAGGCATAAAACCTTCTCCGGCACCCTGCCGCCAGGCATAGCGGTCTTCCCGGGTATAGTTCTGATACACCGTACCATCGCGGAGTGTATCGTATGGGTTATAAATATCCAGGTCGTAGCTGTAAGGGTCTACCACCATGCCGGTGCTTACATTGATCTTGTTCTGAAAGAGCCGCGTCCTTGCCGAAATATTAATAGGAGACAAATTGAAGGAGTCGGCAATGATATTATAGCTGCTGCTGAAAGACAGGCTTTCCAGGATAGGTATCTTTTTGGTAGATTTGGCGTCCTGGGCGGTATCTTTATCGTTGCGCACCTTCATTTCCAGGTTATTATTGACCGAAAAGCTTATCGCACCGCTTTTTCCGGGCGAAGGCGCCCCATAGAGAAAGCCATCGTAAATAGAAACCACCTTATAGTTGCGGTTGTTGAACGGCGCATAAGGGTCAGGTATTTCACCCGCATTGATACGCACCGTCTGGTAGTAGCCGTACCGTTCTGCGCTAAAGTCGGGGCGATAGCTGAACCCGATAGAAGGGATCACGGTATGGCGGATAGCCTGCACCTTTTTGTCTCCTTTGAAAGTATACAATCCGTACACCCGCGTGGTAGTGCCTGCCCCTACGCTCCAGCTATAAGCCCTGTTGAAGCCGGGGATAGTATTAATGTCTACTTTTCGCTCATCTTCCAGGTAGTTATAATCAAGCCGCTTCAGGTACCAAAGTTCTTCATATTGGAAAGAGGGCGACATGGTAAAAAACTTCAGCAGACTGAAAGAGGTAGAGATGGGCACCTGATGCCGGAAGCCTATCTCAGAACGGCTCAGGATCTCCCGCAGGTTTTCCTGGTTGACAGGCAAGACGCTGTCTGCCAGCGGATTCAGGTTGGCTATTCTCTCCAAAGGAATTTTGCTGGAAAACGATACGCGGTCGTTGCTCAACTGGTTGGACCCTGTCAGCGTATAGCCCACATTTACTTTGCTCAGCCAGCTACTGTTAGAGCGAACCATATCCTTGAAAGGATAGATGCGGTTCATATTCAGGGAAATATCCGGCAGTGTTACGTTAAATACCCCCGTCACCAGGTTTTGATTATGCCGGAAGCTGAGCGACAAGTTGAAGGGTGTATTGCGGAAAGCTGTAGAATACATGATACTGGAGTTCAGCGTAGTTCGCAGGTTGCGGTACACACTGGGCGAAGGATTGTTCCGGGTAAATGAATTGGTCATGATATTGACAGAAGCTGAAAAACGGCTCACCCCCCGCGAAAAGGGCGCATGGCGATAGGTAACGCTAAAATCGTTGGATTCCTGTGGATTGTTGCTATCCACATCCAGCTTCTGCTTATTGTACTGAAAATTTAGCCCGCCCGAATAAGCATAACGTTTGTTATAATCGGTAACGACCTGAAAGCCGTAACTTCCTTTAGAATAAATACTACCCAGCAGTGTCAGGTTGATATAATCGTTGATGTCAAAATAATAGCCTCCATTTCTCAGGAAAAAGCCCCTGATGCGCTCCTCTCCATACGTAGGTATAATGATGCCGGAATTCTGTCGGCGCGGCATCGGAAAAATACCAAAAGGCAATCCCAAAGGCGTAGGCACATCGGCGATCACAATATTAAAAGGGCCGGAGACGACCAGGTTGCCCGGCACCACTTTCATCTTCCGGGATTTGATATAAAAATCCGGTATGTCTCCCGGCTCGCAGTCGCAGGTCGTGTACCACCCTTTTTTGATGAATACTTCGTTGAACTCGTTCTTCTTGACCGTCTCTCCGTACACGTAGCCTTCGGCAGCCTGGGGCTTGGTCAGTACGCTGGTGATGTAGGCGCGCCGGGTTTTGAAGTTGTACCGTATATGCTCGGTCTGATATTCTTCCGAGCCTTCCTTAAATATAGGTTGACCCGCCATAGCGCCCGTAGAATCGGGCATACCTTGGGCGGTGAGCATATTGTTGACCCAATCTATCTGAATATAAGCAGCATCCAGCGAGATCTCTCCATAGTCGATATGGCCATTGCCGTACAGGTGGATGATCTGCTTGGCTACGTCAAAGTAAATAGAATCGTCGGCATGGTATTGGATGGTCGTTTTGATGTCGCCTTCAGGTACCTTTACCGTATCAGCTAATTGCGTGGAGTCGGGGGGCAAAGAATCCCTTGCCAATACCTGGTCGGGCGGCAGGGTGTCGCTGAGTACGGAGGGCGAAAGGATTCCCAGGGTGTCGGCCGATTGAAACGGCCTTTCACCTTCCTGCGCTTGCGCGTTGAAAGCCAGGAAACATATTGCCAGGAGAATGCCTGCGTAGTGTAAATAAGACAACAGAATTTTCAGTTTTAAGGAAAAAATGACAATTTTTGCGCGAAGTTATTGTTTGTTTATTTAACAACACAAGCTCAGTGAGATATATTATCTGCCTTTTCTGGTTTTCACTTTTTTTATTGGTTGGCTCTTTTAACTCCGCCGAAATTAAACAATATCAGGTAAAAAAAGTAGTCATTGATGCCGGTCATGGCGGAAAAGATCCGGGCACACGGGGTGTTGTTTCCAAAGAAAAAGACATTGCCCTGGGCATTGCCTTAGAGCTGGGCAGGATCATCAAAGAAAATATGAAAGATGTGGAAGTGATCTACACCCGCAAAGACGATCGCTTTATAGAGCTGGAACAGCGGGCAGAGATCGCCAATACGAATAATGCCGACGTATTTATTTCGATTCATGCCAACGCAATCAGCCTTGCATCCGTACACGGTACCGAGACCTATGTAATGGGCTCCAACAAGCTGGAAGGCAATATAGCGGTAGCCAAGCGGGAAAATTCCGTGATCCTGATGGAAGAAAACTATGAAGAAACGTACGAAGGCTTTGACCCGTTGGTGCCCGAATCTCATATCTTGTTTTCACTCTATCAACATGCTTACCTGAATAACAGTCTGAGACTTGCCGAAAAGATAGAAAAGCAATTCAAACAAAGAGTAGGCAGGCGCAGCCGGGGTGTCAAACAGGATGGCTTTTGGGTGTTATGGCGTACGTCTATGCCCAGTGTGCTGGTAGAAGTAGGCTTCCTGAGCAATGCCGGTGAAGAAAAATACCTAACTACTAAATCGGGTCAAATTTATATCGCCTCTGGCATCTTCCGGGCGCTCAGAGATTATAAAGTTGAAATTGAATCAATGAATTAACGTTTAAACAGGTTTTTAGTGAAAATTTCTAAAGAAGCTAAAATAGCCGTGCTGGCTACCATAGCGGTCACTATTCTTTACTTTGGATTGAAGTTCCTGAAAGGTTCCGAGCTTTTTTCTTCCTATCAAACCTTCTATGTCATTTACGAAAACGTAGACGGACTCACGCCCTCCAACCAGGTGATCATCAATGGCTACCCGGTAGGACAGGTAGATAATATCAGGCTGTTGCAGAGCAAAAACAACCAGTTGCTGGTCAGGCTCCGCGTAGACGATAAAGTGAAGGTAGGGGAATCGGCAGCCGCCACGCTGATCACCAGCGACCTGTTAGGCGGCAAAGCCATAGAACTGGAAGTAGGTGACATTGCCCGGCCTATCAAAGACGGAGACACTCTCATCGCTCAAAAAGAACAGGGTATTGCCGAACTGGTGCAAGCCAAAACGCTGCCTATCGTAGATAAGCTGGACTCTACGCTGATCCGTGTCAACTTTATCCTGGGTACTTTTGTCAAAGATACCGGCAGGGTTTCCAGCGCCATGGCCAGCCTCGAGCAGTCGACGCTGACAGTAGAGGATATTATCCAGGAAAACCGCCAGGACCTGGGTACGATGATCTCCAACCTGAAAAAGCTTACCGAAACGATGACCGACGCCAACCAGGGCGTAGGCCCTTTGATGGTCAAACTTAACAACCTGGCAGACAGCCTCAACAACCTGCAATTGCAATCTACAGTGAACAACCTGAACCAGACCACGCAAAACTTAAAAGAACTCACCCAAAAGATCAACGAAGGCGAAGGCAACCTGGGCAAACTGGTCAACGACGACTCCGTATACATGAACCTGAACAGAACCATCGCCGACCTGGACAGGCTGCTGATAGACCTGCGCGAAAACCCAAGGCGTTATATAAACTTCTCTATCATTGGTGGTAACAAGGATAAATAACAGAAAGGGTATGAATGATAAAGAGATTAAGGCGCTGGTGGCCCTGCTGGACGATGAAGACCAGGAGATTTTAGAGCATGTGGAAGACAAGCTCATGTCTTACGGCGATGCCATTATCCCTTTTTTGGAACAGGAATGGGAAATCAATTTTAACCCGGATGTACAGAAGCGGCTGGAAGACCTCATCCACAGCCTGCAGTTTGAGTCGCTGAAAGGCAAGCTGAAAGAGTGGCACCAGAAAGGCGAACATGACCTGCTGGAAGGCATGTGGCTGGTGGCTACCTATCAGTATCCCGACTTGTCGCTGGAAGGGCTGAGAAGGCAATTGGAGCAGATTTATTATGAAGCCTGGCTTGAGTTTAAAGCGGATGCACATCCCTTCGACCAGGTCAAAATCCTGAACAGTGTCATTTTCGGCAAACTTAAATTCAGAGCCAATACCAAGAACTTTCATGCACCTGCCAATTCTATGATCAATGTAGTGCTGGAAACGCATAAAGGCAATCCTATTTCACTTTGTGTACTCTATATGCTGGTTGCCCAGCGGCTCAAGCTGCCCGTTTATGGCGTCAACCTGCCCAGCCTGTTCATTCTAACCTATAAATCCGAAGAAAGGCAGTTTTATATCAATGCCTTCAACCGCGGATTGATTTTTTCCAAACAAGACATTGACAACTACCTCCAACAGTCCAAATTACAGTTCCTGGACATGTTCTATCAGCCTTGCAGCCATATAGATATCATTCGCCGGGTGCTGCGCAACCTGATCGTTTCTTTTGAAAAGCTCAAAGATTTTGACAAAGCCGACGAAGTAAGGCTGTTGCTGGAGATAGTCGTTGAGGGAGAAACAGAATTTTGAGCACCCCTGTCTGTCCTACAGAATGATCTGGAAAGAAATCTTCACATGAAACTTGCTCACATCAGGATTGTCCAGGTAGGTCAAGCGATGAAAAAAGTCAATACGCCCTACACGGAAGATATTTTCTATACCATAGCCTACTTCTACAAACGGGCGTTCATCCAGGTAGCCAAAGGTTGCCACAGGTTCGCCGGCTGTATTTGTTTCGGGCAATAAATCCAGATTTTCCTGGCGAATTCCTCCATACAGCACATTGGCAGAAGCCAGCAGCCTCCATTTGAGCCGACGCATCAGCGGAATGCGGTTCAGAATGAATCCCTGAAAAGAATGCTGGTAATGAAAAGCTACGAAACGGTCGCTCACAAACTCATTGCGGTTCATGGTGTTATAAGCCACTGAAGTGTAAAAAAGCGATTCGTTGCCCAGGTGGGTCGTCAGCAGCGGATAGGGTAAAAAATTGAAAATATAACTTCCTTCCAGCGTATAGCGCGAAGTTCCCAAAAAATCCACTTTCAGATACTGGCTGATACTTCCTTCCAGCTTATGGTAGTAAAAGTCACCACCCAGCAGGTTTTTCAACCCCAGCACATACGTCGCTTTCAGCACCGGCCACCGGCGTGTACCCAGGCTCACGCGCTGGTTTCCCTGCTGGATAAACTCCTCATCACGGGCGAAGCGGGTTTCTACACGAAGTTCGGAAGTGGTAAAATGCTCATCCTGCAGAGAACTCATGTCATCAGGATTGTTGAGGTACGCAAATTTGAACAAAGGGTCAAACTTCTCCTGGCGCAGGGTAAGTTTGGAAGAAAACCCGACAGGCAACTGGCGAAAAATGCTGATACTGCTGCGGTCGGAAAAGTAGGCGCGGGAAAGATCACCGAAAAAAGAAGCGGCATAGAAAATATAATTATCTTCGGTAAGTCCGTCGGCATAGATCCCCAACTGGCTCAGGTCGTGGGCATAGTCTACACTAAGTTCCGCCCAGGGCATACGCGACAGTATATAATCGGCACCAGCGCCATACTTAAAGCGACCATCAGCGGTGCCGTAGGCGCCGTAGCCTCTCAAGGTCCACCTTCTGCTCAGCTCGGTATTCGTCCGAAAACCCAGCCGGAAACGGTTTCCTTCTACCGAGTTGTTGGCATACGTATACACGTAGGGTCCGATGTCAAAAGCACCCACGGTTTTGTATCCGCTCACGAAAGTATCTATGATCGTAGCGTAGGTTCTGATCACAGGAATGTTGTTCAGCGTATCGATCATCGCGTACACGTTGAGTTCCGTAGCGCTAAGCTGCTCAGGGCGGTTTTCCTGCCAGAAGCTGCTGTCATACGTATAGGCTGTTTCTGTTAGGCTGATGGAGGTTTCATAAAACCGGGGAGGCTTCAGATTGTTGATCACAAAATTACGGTTGGCGCTATAAAACTTGGCAAGCAGTCCCGGCGAGTTGCCCAGTTCTTCGGTATCTACCAGCACCCTGGTCTTGAGCGGCAGCCATGCGCCTGTTTCGGAAGGTGTCAGTTCCTGTTGTATCCTGATCTTTTCTACGTAGTTAAGGTTGGCACTTTTGCCTACCGTGACATCAATCTGCCGCAAGGCATATTCTTTTTTGGTGATCCACACCGTTCCGGAAAAAGCCAGGTCTTGCTTGCTTTTTGGAACAAAGTCGAGCCGGTAACAAAAGTCTTCTCCTACAAACAGGCTGTCGGTCAGGTCGTATTCGTAGTAAATTTTGCCGGTAGTAGCTATGGGCGAGACAAATTCTTTGTCGACGATGTCGAGCCAGTTGTCATAGAAGTTGTATTGCTGAAAAGAAGAACCGGTGAGTTGCGACAGCCAGCTATCTGCTTCCAACCCTACCCCGGTCACTTTGGATTTCACCACGTTTTCGCGCCGCAGGTTTGGGTTGTTGCGGTAATACATCTGGGAAATAGTCTCCGACATAAAAACCGGTATGATAGGTTTTCCGTCCTCTCCGGCGATCTTTTCCAGGCTGTCCAGCACGCTGGTGATCTTTTTAAGCAGCTTATTCTTACCGGATTCCGGCAGATGATCTAGATCCATCTCTACTTTGGTGTAGCTTTCGTAGGCATAGGCCTGCAGGTTTTGCCTGTCGTTGGCTTCCCGGTGCTGGTTGATCTTTCTTAGGATTTCAAAAGCAGGGTTTTCTCCGGCATAAAACACCACTTCCTGCAAGCTGACCACATCCGGCGAAAGCTGAAAATTGATTTCCTGTGTTCTTCCAGGCTCAATGGGTTTTTCTTTGGCTACAAAACCAATATAACTTACCTGGAGCGTATCTGCTTTCTGGCTGGTAGCCAACTGGTATATTCCCTCAAAGTCTGTCGTTGTTCCTATATCGGTTCCTTTGAAAAGGACATTGGCAAAAGGGATAGCATCGCCGGTTTCAGCATCGGTAACCTTGCCCGAAACGATGGTTTGCTGTGCATACAAAGAAGAGACTGCTAACCAGAACACCAAGCCGAACACCAGGAAGACACCTGGAAGATTGCCGTAATAACACATCCAATGATTTTTTTTCCGCGAAGATACCGTCAAGTTTACACTTACGTAGATCAGTATTGAAAGTTCAGGGCAGTTGTAAGAGAAAGGATGTTTTTACAGTAGAATCTGAAAGGGATTTGTATAGAAACGTGACATGCGACTACGAAATAAAAAAGAACCAAGAAAGCTTGTCTTTCGTCATGCCATATCAGGCATGTAAGATTCCTTCCCGCCGGATAGATTCTATGTAAGAAAAGTTATCGTCGCGGATGCTTTCGGGAACAAAAAGAAACTTCTTATCGAACACCTTTTCATCAATATAATAGCTTACCCAAAACTGGTT
>JBBSNI010000084.1:0-16544 GCA_038232695.1 Cytophagales bacterium | reverse complement strand
TTTAAACTTTTCACTCTGAGTAGACATTTTGTTAAAGCACTGAAAATCAGTATACTAACCTATTCCTACCGAGGATTTCACCCGTTTGTGTACACGGACCCCAGGTAGATGCGTTGGGTACCCCCTTTGCCGGTGGCGGTTTCAATGCCGGGCTGCGCGATTTGGCTCGTTTTGGTGAGCTTATCCGCAACAAAGGCCAATGGCAAGGCCAGCAAATTATTCCTCAGGAGGCAGTAGAAGACATTGAAAAGGGCGGCAGCCAGGCAGCTTTCGCAAAATCGGACCATCCCAAGCTCAAAGGCTGGTCTTACCGCGATATGTGGTGGTCATGCCCGACTGGGATGACTGAAAACGAACACCGCGCATTCAGTGCCCGTGGCGTACATGGACAAGCCATCTACATCGACCCGAAAGCCGAGATGGTGATTGTACGCCTGGCTTCGCACCCGGTAGCGGGCAATGCTGCCAACGACGCTCATTCGCTGCCTGCCTATCAGGCGGTCGCAGAATATTTAATGAGCAAAAAGTGAAATCACTAAAAAGTATACCTATGAACACTTCAGCATTATTTGATTTAACAGGAAAAACAGCCATCGTGACCGGTGGCGGCAACGGAATAGGCAAAGCCAGTTGCGAAATGTTAGCTGCATTTGGTGCAAATGTGGTGGTATCTGATTATAAATTAGCAGATGCCCAAAAGGTGGCTGAAAAAATTAAAAACGATGGTAATAAAGCAATAGCTATTGATTGTGATGTAACCAAAGACGAGGCTTTAGTCAATCTCGTAAACAAAACAGTGGACGAATTTGGCAGCGCCCATATTTTGGTCAACAATGTAGGTGGTGGTGGTGCCGGAAAAGAAAGTCCATCGCAAATAGAAGTCTCTCAATTTGCCAAAGTGTTTGAGATGAACGTTTTTAGTATGTGGCGACTTTGCCAATTGGTGGCACCGCATATGAAAAAAGCCGGTTATGGCTCCATCATCAATATGTCTTCTATGGCCAGTATCAATAATGATCCGGCTATCAGTGCCTATGCTTCTTCCAAAGCTGCGGTGAACCATATGACGCGAAACCTGGCCTTTGATTATGGCCCGGAAATCCGCATCAATGCCATCGGGCCGGGTGCAGTACGAACCCATGCGCTGGAAACGGTGCTTACGCCCGAAATAGAAAAGAAGATGCTGTCACACACGCCGTTGTAACGGTTGGGAGAAGCAGAAGACATCGCCGGGGCGGTACTGTATTTTGCAGCACCTGTATCCCAATGGGTCAGCGGTCAGGTATTATTTGTCAATGGGGGGGGCAAACAAACATTGAGTTAATAAAGTCCAAAAAAAGATTTGTCATTGAAGTGATAAAGGTCACCAAATTGGGATGATGTAAGTCGTTCTGGCTTACGGGTATAGGGGCTAATTTTGGGTAAGTTATCCAAAATATGAACCCAATGATCCTAAAAAAGTCAATTGATACCTATAGAAACAGCTTATGGCTCAATGCGATAGGTGTTAGCACCTTTGGACTGGTGGCTTTATGTTACCCGGGTCCGCAAATCCAGGCACTTGTATTTCCCTTTGGGGCACTGGTGACTTTGAGCGGAGTAGTCACCATCTTGCAGCACCTCGAGCGTGGACAGCAGGCTATGCGTTGGAAAGGCATCGCCGAAGGGTTGCTTGGCGTAACGGCATTAGCAGCGGGAGGCGTTTCATTACCGGTCTTTATGGCTTTGATAGCCCTCTGGACCCTACTGACCGGTAGCATGATGGTGAATCGTTTTACCCGGTTAAAGGACCAGGTGCCCAACTGTCCCATCATGGTCATTGCCGGGCTTTCAGCGGTCTTGTTTGGGCTGTTTGTAGTCGTAAGTCTGGCAACAGAAACCATTGCAGTGACCTACGAAATTGCTGTGTTTGCATTGCTGCTGGGTGGAAGTATGTTTTACGGCTGCGCCCAACTTAAAGAAAGCCAACAGGCTGAGAGCAGCTACCTTAAAAAAGACTTGTTTATCCATCGCAAACCCACAAGGAAAGAACATGCAGTCTACTATCTTGAATAATTTCCATCTCAGATTCATTAGCTGAAATTCATGGTTTATACATACAAAGCTCCATCAGTATGCTTACGGCTGCTGAACTTTCTGTTTAATAGTTACTCCTTCTGTGATAAAAGAAATACCCTGCTGAGACATAGTTGTGATCATTACGGCCTGAATCACAGGTTTTGTAGTCAGTTGGGTAGTGCCCCAATCTACCAAAAAGTTAGCACCTGTACCGCCCTGGTTTTCATGATTTTCCACCACAAAGTCAACAGTTTCAAGCGGTCTCAGGACAATCATATTTTTCAGGTAACGCCTGAGTTGATCGCCTTTGGAATCATAATAATCCACCTTACTGATGTACAGGCTATCAGAAGTACTGGTATTTCGCAGACTTAGGGTAATGGTAAGCAGGTATTTGGCGTGTTCATCGAAGTTGTAAATATCAGAGTATACCGGCACATATACTTCTTCATATTGCATAAAATGAGCAGTATCTACCTGCACAAAGGTATAATCAGCCTCCAGTAACTGAAAACTTTTTGTTTCATCTGCCTGCCCGCAACTGACAATCAGCCATACTGACAATAAAAATACAATAGTTCTCATGACTGATCTTTTCAAATATTTACCACTAAATACCGCCTTTCATAGTTGTTGATAAACATTGCTTTGCCCTGAAAGTTTGCCAGACTCATTGAATTACCTTCGCAAACTGTATGGAGTTCGTCCTTTAATCTCCCTTTAAAACCCGCATTGGGGTTCACCTGATTTAAGATGAGCGCATAAGTTTCGCACGTAGGTGAGTGATTCCATCCAGGAGGAAAGCACTTTATGGGGAATGCCACAGTGTCTTCCAACTGCCTTTCTCTCCGTGCTGGTTTTTACTTGTTATTCCCAAAAAATCTGTAGAGTATTGTTAGCCATCAATACATACTACATATGTCAGAGAAACTTTTTAGTAAAGCCTTTATTTCAAAAGCACTCTATGGATTGATCACCATACTTGCGGTGTTGCTCTCTTTTAAAGACCACCCGCCGACAGCCTGGCATGGAGCTATGCTTTTGTTCGGAACCTCGATTTCAGTGGCACTTGCCGAAGCATTTAGTGAAACGATCAGCCAGGTGATCGCTGGAAAGAAAAAACTAGACAAAAAAGAGTTGCTATCTATTTGGCAGGAAACCAGACCGGTCCTGTCAGCCGCCTACCTGCCGATACTGATTTTGGTGCTGGCGGCAGTAGGGCTATTTTCGGTGCCAACCGCTGCGATGCTGGCAGAAAGTTTAATCTATGCTACGCTTTTCGTATACGGACTGCGCATTGGCTACTTGTTGCATGGGCCCAGGATACGCATGTTTCTGGCTGGATTGTTTACCCTGGGGATTGGCGGCTTGCTAGGTCTTATCAAGTTGTTATTTCATTAAAAAAATAGTTGAAACTTATTTTTTCGGGGAAGGCAGGATAAAGTTATAATTAGCCAATCGTTTAAATATTATGTTCAAACCGGATGCTTTTCTTCGACAGGCTGCTGGTTACCCAAAAATACTTTAAAGTAGGTCAGAGCACCCACCGAAGCGATGACCGAGGCGATGAGGATGCCGATTTTAGCATCGCGCAGTAGCACCGCATCGGTAAAGGCCAGTTCGGCAATAAACAAAGACATGGTGAAGCCGATGCCCCCGAAGACGGATATCCCCGCCAGTTGGAACCAGTTGCTGTTTTTGGGCATCTGCCCGCCACCCAGGCTTACCGTCAGACGAGAAAAACCAAAAATGCCGACCAACTTTCCGATCAGCAGCCCTGCAATAATACCGTAACACACCGGTTGGGTAAGGATGTCCAGCAGGTTGCCCTCGATCACCACCCCGGCGTTGGCAAGGGCAAACACCGGCATAATGACGAAGGAAATGAGCGGAGCCAATTGGTGCTCAAATCGTTGCAGGGGCGTTTGGGCCAGCTCGGTAAGAGTATCCATTTTACCAATAATTTCGTTCTGCTCACCGGATAAAAAGGTGCGCTCGCCGGTGGGGCTTTGCTCGAAGCGTTCAGTCAGTTTCCGCATCTGTTGGGTAAAGTCCCGCTGGCTGATGCGCGTACGCACCGGGATGGCAATGGAGGCCAGCACGCCGGCGATGGTGGCGTGTACCCCGGAAAGCAAGACGGCGTACCACAACCCCAGGGTGCCAATGATGAGGTAGACCTGGGCGTGCCTGAACCCTAAGTAGTTTGCCAGAAACATCACGCCCATAAACAAGGCAGCCACGCCCAGTTCGCTCACCACAATATCCTGGGTGTAGAACAAGGCAATCACCAGCACCGCTCCCAGGTCATCGACCACCGCCAGGGCAGTCAGAAACACTTTGAGGGAGGCGGGTACCTGCCGGGAGATAAACGACACCAGCCCAAGGGCAAAGGCAATATCGGTAGCCATCGGGATGCCCCAGCCGTGGCTGCCGGGCTGTCCGTAGGTGAGCAGGACGAAGACCAATGCCGGCACCACCATCCCGCCAATGGCAGCCACCACCGGCAGGGTTGCTTTCTTCACCGTAGACAGTTCACCGGTCATGATCTCCTGTTTGATCTCCAGGCCGATAGAAAAAAAGAAGACCGTCATCAGACCGTCGTTGATCCAGTGGTGGATGCTTTTGGTCAGCGACCAGCCGGGGAAGCCCACAGTAAACTCGGTATGCAGCAGACTGGCGTACGATTCGCCTCCGAAGTTGGCCCAGACCAGCGCGATGACGACGGCTACGATCAGGACGATGCCCGAAGCGGAGTCTTGCTGGAGGAAACGGACCGCTTAGGTGGGGACCAATACCCGGTCGATGGGTTCACGTTGCATAGTGGAAGGTTAAGATAAAAATTATCGCTAAAACTACTCTGCTTGTCTTATGTTTTCAAGGCAATCCGGGCCTGAGCTTTCTTCTGAAACGCTTCGGGTGTGTAACCGGTCATCTTTTTGAAAAAACGACTAAATTTCAAGGATAAAAGTTTTTCAGCATGATTAGCCAGAATACCCTGTTCATTATTATCGTCCTGATCGCCCTTGCCTTGCCGCTGGAGTGGTACACCTACCGGGGCATCCGGATGCTGACCCGTTCGTGGCCCTTGACCAAGAAACGGCTGGTGCGCCGGGGCTACTGGGTGCTGCTAACAGGCTTGGTGGTATGCCTGATTGTCACCTTTCAGCAGTTTAGTCATGCGCACCGCCTGAACGATTTCTCCCAAGCGACCGTCAATGCCACTTTGACGATGATAGCCACCCAACTGGCCTTCATGCTGGTCTTGTTCGCCGAAGATATCTACCGGTTGGTCGCCTCGGCGATTTGCTACTTTCAGCGGCGAAACGAAGGTAGTGGCGCTCTCCACCCCCGGCTGGCCGAGCGGCGCAAATGGGTGAGTCAGGTAGCCCTGGCAGTGGCAGGAGCACCTTTCGTGTCGTTTGTATACGGCATCACGAAAGGCAAGTACGACTACCGGGTGCGTCGGCAGGTGCTTTACTTTGACGACCTGCCGGAAAGCTTCGACGGCTTCACTATCACCCAGGTATCGGATATCCATTCAGGAAGTTTCGATAACCGTGCGGCAGTGCAACGGGGCGTGGATCTGGCTCTTGCTCAGGAATCCGCCCTGTTCGTGTTCACCGGCGATCTGGTCAATTATGTGGCCGAAGAGATCGTACCTTGGCTAGAGCTCTTAGGGCAACTTCGCGCTCCCTACGGGCAGTTTTCTATCCTGGGCAACCACGACTACGGCGAGTATATCACTTGGGACAGCGAAGCGGCCAAGGAAGCCAACCTAACGCAGCTCATACACTACCACGATGTGCTGGGTTACCAACTGCTCAACAATACCCATGTGATCCTGAAGAAAGGTGGACAAACGCTGGCCCTACTGGGAGTAGAGAACTGGGGTCGCGGCTTCATTCAGCGCGGCGACCTGGACGCTGCCCTTGCGGGGGTAGACGATGAGGCGTTTAAGGTACTGCTTTCGCATGATCCTTCCCATTGGGAAGTAAAAGTAAAGAATCATCCTACCCTCGTACAACTGACCCTGTCGGGCCACACCCACAGGATGCAGATGGGCGTAGAGTTGCCTGGCTGGAAGTGGAGCCCAATCCAGTACCGCTATCCTCATTGGGCGGGCTTGGCCGAGGTAAATCATCGGAAGTTGTACGTAAACCGGGGATTTGGCTTCATCGGCTTTTCCGGCCGGGTCGGCATTTGGCCAGAGATTACAGTGTTGGAACTGCGGAGGGGAGAAAGTTAGCGAAAAGCGCGCTTGTCCAGCCAGCTTAACCAAGCTTCATCTCCTTTGGGTCCCATAGTACCGGCTTTTTCTGGTAGTAGCTCTCGTTGGCCAACAGGGCCGCCCCAGCAGCCCGGAGGCCGAATGTCGGGTCTTCCACGATGGTATGTGAACCACGTATCCCGCTAAAGAAATTATGGAAATGGTCATAGTGAGCGCCCTTGTAGTCCGAGGGAGCTTCCCAGGTGGTAATCCCGGTACTTAGTTTGGATTTCCGGCTTTCCAAGTCTTGTTGAGCGTAGTTTTTCCTTATTTCTTCTTTGGTCGCTTCCTGATAGGCTATCATAGAATATCCGTCGGGCACCATATCTATTTTGGAGCGGGTCAGCGTTACCGAATTTTGACCCACTTCCATCGCCCCTTCCGTACCTACAATCTTGAAACCACTCCCACCCCCGGAGCCAGCAATGAAGTTGACCCGAAACACCGCATTGAAGGCGGCGTGGGTATCCGTTTCGGGGTAATCATAAAGGGTAATGCTCACGTCCGGCACGTCTCTGCCGTCCTTCCAGTAGCGTAACCCACCCGTAGCCTGGGCGCGGTTGGGTCCGTGGGAACTCAGGATATAATTCAGAGTGGAAAAGGCGTGCACGAAAAGATCACCAGCTACCCCGGTGCCGTAATCCCGGTAGTTACGCCATCTGAAAAACCGGGTGTTGTCGTAGGGCACGTCAGGGGCATTCCCCAAAAAGGTATCAAAATCCACCGTCTGCGGATTGGCATCCGGAGGAATGGGATACTGCCATGCACCTTCGGCCGAGTAGCGGTCGTTGTACATATCAAGCAAAACAATTTCGCCAATGGCCCCGTCCTCATACAACTGTTTGGCTTTTTCATTACCCAGGGAAGACAGCCCCTGGCTACCGATTTGGCAAACCAGCCCCGTTTGTTGTTGGGTCTTGATAATCTCCTGACCCTCGCTGGCGTGCTGCACCATGGGTTTTTCACAGTACGCGGCCTTGCCGGCCTTGAGGGCATCAACAAGAATTTTCTTATGCCAATGGTCCGGGGTGGCGATGATGACCGCATCGACATCCTTTCTGTTCAGAAGCTCCCGATAATCGCGGGTGACAAAAAGATCTTTTCCCCAAAGCTCCTGAGCATGGGTTAGGCGTCCCGTATACAGATCGCAGGCAGCAATAAGTTTCACTCCGTCTACCTGTAACGCAGCTAAGGTATCATACGTGCCCTGGATCCCGACGCCGATAATCCCCACCTGGATTTGATTGTTGGCAGAAAAATTCGCTGGCTGATAGATTCTGTCCAATCGTAGGCGTTGCTCATAAGAAGCGGCCATCATGTAAGGGGCGGAGGTCAATGCGGCAGACCCTAAAGCCACGTTCTTTAAGAACAACCGTCTTGTTTTGTTATCTTTGGAAGACTGCATAAGTTGTAGGATTACAATTGACTTGGTTGAATTTAATAAAGTGCTTCAACTATCCATAGTTTTTATCAAATCTAATAGATAAAGTTTGTTCACAACACCGGGCTCAGCACCCGAAACACCGATTCCTTTACCCGGTCGATCCGGGGGCGTTGCCGGTACGTTTCCAGACTTAACAAGCGGCAGTCCTGCACGTCGGCCATAAACCGGGCTTTGAGTTGGCGGGCGATGTCGGCATCGTACATCAGGGCGTTGAGCTCAAAGTTCTGCTCGAAACTACGGATGTCCAGGTTGGCTGTACCCACCGAAGCCAGCGCGTCGTCAGCTACGATGACTTTACTGTGCAGAAAGCCCTTTTGGTAGAAGTACACCTTCACCCCGGCGGCCAGCAGTTCTTCCAGGTACGAGCGCGTACTCCACTTTACCACGAAGGAATCGGAAGCTTCGGGAATCATCAGGCGGACGTCCACGCCGCTCAGGGCGGTAGACTTCAGCGCCATCAGCATACTCTCGTCGGGAATGAGGTAGGCGTTGGCCAGGTAGATATACTCCCGGGCTCCGTAGAGCATGCTGACGAAGGTCTGGTGAATACTGGCGTAGTCAGAGTCCGGTCCGCTGGCACTGACCTGTACCGGCGTGGGGCCTACTGAATCGTGTTCAGGGAAATGCTCTGCGGTAAGCAGATTTTGTCCGCTCACAAACTGCCAGTCGGTCAGAAAGATGTACTGCAAAAAGTTAACCGCCCGGCCTTCCAGCCGCAGGTGGGTATCGCGCCAGGAGCCCAACTCGGGGTCGCCCTTGATGTATTTGTCCGATACGTTGATGCCACCGGTGAAGCCTACCTGCCCGTCCACCACCACGATCTTGCGGTGGTTGCGGTAGTTGAGCCGGTTGGCCAGCGGTCCGAAACGCACCGGCATAAAGGGAAACACTTCCACGCCCGCTTCCTCGAGCCGCTGGCAGTACTGCTTACTCAGCGACCAACTGCCTACCCCGTCGTAGGCCAGCCGGGCCTGCACGCCCTGCTTCACTTTCTCAATGAGGATGTCGGCGATGCGATCGGCCAAGTCGCCCTCTTCGAAAATGTAGTACTCTATATGAATAAAGGATTGGGCCTGTTCCAGCGCAGTGAAGATCGCCGCGAAGGTTTCTTCTCCGTCCTGCAACACCTGCGCCCGGTTGCCGGACAGCAGCAAGAACTTGCCGCTGCGAAGTTGCAGTTGGGCCAGCCGCCGATGGTCGCGCACGATGGGTGAATCCTGCGAGTCAGCTTGCTCAAACTCAACGAGTTGCCGCTCTACCAGTTCGTCGATGACTTGCAGGTCGCGCGCTTGTTTGCGGGTAAACAGTTTCTCTTTGCGCAGATTGTAGCCGATAAACGAGTATAAGATGATGCCCACTAACGGCAGGGCGATAATAATGAGCATCCAGGCAATGGTTTTGGCAGGTCGACTGCCCTGGCGGATCACGCCGTATACGGCCACCACGGTGAGGATGGGATAAAGCACTCCGAGCGCCACCAGCAGGGCATTGCCTACCCATTCACGAGGGGGCCAGGCGTCGAGCCAATTCCCCAGAAGCACTAGCCGGGCGGCCAGTAGGATGAGCAGTAGCGTGAGAACAAAAACGATCATTCGTCGTAGCATGGCCAAAGGTAGTTTATATTTGCAACTAACGATGTATTAAATAGCCTACCTTAGCGGTCATGATCAAGACGGTTCGTAGCTTCCTGAAAAGCATTGATTTCTTCAAGAGTGCCACCCTGCTTTTTTCGATTCTGGTTCCCCTGGCCCTGTTGGGCGGACTGGGGAAGCTGTCCCTGGCGATGAGTTTAGTTACGGGCGTGCTCCTCTGCTCCCCCAGCGACGTGCCCGGCAGCATCCGGCACATGGTGGTAGGCATTCTGGCCGGTAGTACGTTAGCGATCCTCAATACGCTGGCTATTCAGCTATCCCTGAAGTCGGTCTGGACGCTGGTGCCAGTGATGAGCGGACTGGTCTTTTTCAATGCCATGCTGTCGGTGTACGGCTTTCGGGGGTCGTTGGTTAGCTTTTCCGGTCTGCTGGCGATCATGCTGGCCTTTGCCCACCCGGCGACGGGCTACGAACTGCTCGTGCACCTGGCCCTCATCCTGGTAGGCGGTGTATGGTACCTGGTCGTAACGATGTTGGCCCACACCCTGGTGTACCGCCGGCAAAACCAACTCATCCTGGCCGAATGCATGGACCTGACCGCCCGGTACTTACGCATCCGAAGCCGGCTCATACCGCATCCGCCGCAGGCGAACCAGCTTCAGAAAGAACTGTTCCGACTGCAAACCGATATCAATGAAAAGCATGAAAAGCTGCGCGAAATTTTTGTGGAAGAAAGAACCCGTTCCGGCACCTCCCATTCGGCCAACAAGTACCTGCTTATCTTCATCGAGCTGGTCGAGATGCTGGAATTAGCCCTGTCTAATCCGGCCAACTACCAACAAATCGAGACGCTCTGGGCGGGGCAGGAAAAGATGTTAAAACCCCTGACAGATGTTCTTGAAGCAACGGCCGACCGATTAGAAGCGCTGGCTGCCGTCGTTTCCGGCGATCAACCGCTGACGACGCAGGCTATGCCCTCTCCGGAAGAGGCTTACGAGAGGATTCGCCGTCACTTCAACGACTATTCATCTTCTTCCTCCTACGAACATACGCTGGTGCTCCGCAATCTGCTCGACTATGAGCATAAGCAACAGCAGAAGATCGCCAGCATTGAGCGGGTGCTCCGCAATGTGGTCGATCAGAAGAAGATTATACAGCAAAGCCGGGAGATGCAACAGTTTATGACGCATCAGGACTATGACCCGGGGGTGATTAAGCAAAACCTTACCTGGCACTCTCCTATTTTCAGGCACGCGATCCGGCTCACCGTAACCGTGCTGGCCGGGTACGCCCTGGGAGCGGTACTCCCCGTCCAGAATTCCTACTGGATCATGCTCACCATCATCGTGATCATGCGGCCCGGCTACGGGCTGACCAAGAGCCGGTCGATCCAACGCGTGGTCGGCACGCTGATTGGTGGGGGCATTGCCCTGGGTGTGGTGCTGCTCACCCAAAATCCCTACGTTTACGGGGTACTGGCGGCCTTATCTGTGCTTTTTGCCTTTTCGCTGATCCAGAAAAACTACGCCGGAGGGGCAGCTTTTATCACCTTATACGTGATTTTCCTGTACGCCCTGCTGCAACCGGACGCGCTTTCTGTAGTTCAGTTTCGTGTGTTGGATACCGTGTTGGGTGCCGGTCTGTCCTTTCTGGCGGGGCTGTTTTTGTGGCCAAGCTGGGAGTTTATGAACATCCGGTCAGTGATTGCCGACAGCATCAGTACCAACCGTCGCTATCTTCAGGAGATCAGTGCTTTTTACCAGGACAAAGGCGCCCTTCCCACCTCGTACAAGTTAGCACGCAAGGGAGCTTTTCTGGCCATCGGCGATCTGAGTGCCGCTTTTCAGCGGATGAGCCAGGAACCCAAATCCAAGCAGCCCTTCTTCTCCGAACTCTACGAAATGGTGGTGCTCAACCATACTTTGCTCAGCGCGGCGGCGGCGATGGGTACGTTTATCCAGCATCATCGTACCAGCGAAAAGTCGCCGCACTTCCAAGCCTTTATCGATAGCACCGATGGTAACTTGGAACGGGCGCAAGCCTGTCTGAACCGCGAGAAGCCAGTAACCGGGCATCCGCTGCCGGATCTGACCCAGGCAATATCTTACCTGGACCGCCAGCGCAAAAAGGTGGTGGAACACCATCAGGAATCCTTGCCGGAACTGCTCCTCGAGCCCGAAGAAAAACACCCATCGTGGCAGGAAGTCAGCCTGATGACAGGTCAACTACAGTGGCTGCATTCGCTGTCGGAAAACATAAGGAAGGCCGCGCAAGAGATGATGTCGAGAGAGGAATAATTTACGTTAGTTGTTCAACATCATAGCACAATACCATTCTTGTCTGGGCAAATGAAAGGGACCTTTAAATAAATTTCCCTTAGCCGTTTGTGCCACACTGCCATCCCGGTGCAGATAACCAAACCATTCACCATGCGCCTGATCGTGGAAATGCTGGTAGGCATAGGCATGAACTGTTTGATGCCAGGCTGCATATTTTCCATCACCCGTTAATACATAAGCCAGCAAAGTGGCGATGATCGCTTCATTATGGGGCCACCAGAACTTCATGTCCTGCCAGTATTCTTGTACAGGTTTATGGTATACATCCCTGAAATAAAAGATACCCCCATATTCCTTGTCCCAACCCCGGTGCCACATCCAGTCGAGCATCTGGCAGCCTAGTTGTATTAACTCCGGATCATAGCTTCTGTATTTTGCTTCATGCAAAATGAACCAGGCTCCTTCTATGGCATGACCGGGATTCAGCGTACGGCCATCAATATGGTCATAAATTTCACCTTTGGGGCCGACTTGCTCCATCACGCATTGGAGGTCCGGCTTCACAAAATCATTTTTGATCTCGCTGATCCACTCGTCAATCCATGCATCGCAGCGCGGATCGCCTATGGTTTCCCTTAGTTGTTGGGCTGTGTTGATCATGATCATAGGCACGCCAATCCCTTTAGCCGGACGCTCATCCGTGAACTTGGTAGGCAGTAGTCTAGGTGTGGTTGCATAGCCTATACATTTTCCAAACAAAGCACGCGCTTTCTCTGCCATATCTTCACTGCCCGAGGCTTTTGCGTAAGCTGCCAGCGCCATGACGGCAAAGGTTTCAGAAAAGAAATAGCGGCGCTTGCGCAAAGGCTTTCCCTCCCGGGTCATATGGAAAAACATTTGCCCGTCCGTATCAAAGCAATGGGTCAGCAGGAAATCGATGCCCAGCCTGGCACCTTCCAGCCATTCCGGTCGTTGCTCTACGGTGTTGTACAATGTTGCCAGCAGCCAGGCAAAACGTCCCTGTATCCATACCGCCTTGTCATCGTCCAGCAGGCTGCCATCATGGTCGCGCATCAACAGGTAACCGCCGTGTTCCTGGTCTAGTGAGCGGGGGAACCAGAAGGGCAGGGTACTATGCAGCAAACTATTCCGGTAAAAGTCGTGCAGGTTTTTCAATGCTTCCTGGTTCATTTTTCTTTTGTTTGTAGTGTATGAATGGTCAACCCCTGTAGGTTTTTTATTTCCCTGGGAAAAATGATGCTGAATAGGTAGCCAAATACCAGACACGAAGCACAGCCGGTAAAGGCATACATCAGCAGGTTCAGAGAAGTATATTCTTTGACAAAATATTGCACTACGCCGCTCAGTACCAAGCCGGTGACCACCCCATAGGCATTGGCTTTTCGGGAGAATATTCCTAGCAAAAACACAGCCCCGATGCCACCGGTAAATAGTCCCAAAATCAGATTGAACTGATCCCATAGCGAAGCGATGCCCCATTTCGCCATCAGGAGTGCCAAGACGGTACCAATGACACCCACCACCACAGTGATCACCCTGGCAAGCAGGAGGTAGCTTTTGTCAGAACGTGCTTGCGCAAATTTTTTATAAAAGTCATTGATAAATGCTGTAGAAACGGAATTGATGCTGCTGCTGAGCGTTGACATAGCGGCAGAAAAAATGGCAGCGATCAATAAACCTGAAATTCCCTGGGGTAGCTGGCTTACAATATACCAGGGAAAAATAGCATCCTGGCTTTCCAGGTTGATATTGACCTCTCGTGGATACTCCCGGTAGAAAAGAAATAGCAACGTGCCGATGGAAAAAAACAGCAATGCCGCAGGCAAAGTCATCCAGGCGCCAATGCGAAGACTGTTGACGGCCGTCTTCTCGTCTTTGGTCGTCAGGTAGCGTTGCACTACCGTCTGATCACTGCCATAGGTCACGATGTTGATGGCGATCCCGCCGATGATGACCACCCAGAAGGTAGATTCTTCCAGGGTAAACCTGAAATCAAAAATGGAGAGCTTTTCATACTCCCGGACGGTTTGCCAGGCACCGGTGAAGCTTTCGTCCAGTTGAATGGGTATGAGGATGATACAAAGCAAAGCACCACCCAGCAGGATGATCACCTGTGCCACATCGGTCCAGATCACCGCTTCAATACCACCCATCACCGTGTAAAAGATGGTAATCACGCCCATGATCAGGATGCACAGGCTTACGTCAATACCCGTCACCAGGGTGAGGGCCAGGCTGGGAAGCAACAATACAATAGCCAACCTGCCTACCTGCAAGAGGATATAGAGAAACGATGCCATAGAACGGGTGGTGTAGTTAAATCGCTTTTCCAAATATTCATAGGAGGTAGTCACATTCAGTTTCCGAAAGAAAGGGATAAAATACCGGATGATGAAAGGCATTACCATGATGATGGTCATCAGCAGAAAAAAATAGTTCCAGTTGGTGGCATAGGTCTTGGCAGGGACCGCCATGAACGTGATGGCACTGAGTTGCGTGCCGAATATACTAAGTCCTGCCGCCCATCCGGGAATTCTTTGTCCTCCTTTAAAATAATCGTCTGTAGAATTTTGCCGGCCGGAAGTCCAGAAACCGATCAGCACCATCAGGCCCAGGTAAGCCAGCAATACGCCGTAATCCATCCAGGTGAAGTACTCCTGCTTGGTGATAACTGCCGTTCTGATCTTATCGGTACGAATGCCTGGTGACACCTCGCCGCTAGGGATGACCAGCCTGTCTCCCCAACGAACGGCTGTAGTGGTCACCTGACTGCCAAAAGGCAGGGTTGCCATGACAGTCCAGGCATCGGTAAGGGTATTATAGAGATAAATTTGGCTGCTGAAGCCAGGATGGGTATTTCTGAGGTTGCTGAGTTGCCGGTTTACCCTTTCCTTTTCCGCCGGATCGTTGCTTTGGTTTGCCTGTGCAGTGAGCGTTTCTATCTGATGAAAAATGTCTCCCTCATCTCCTCCGATCAGCAGTATGCTGTTGGCGCCACTGGCGATGGCTGTGCCTGCGGAAAGATTGATTGTTTGAGAGGTATCCTGAATATCTGCCAATGCTTTCCAGCGTGCTTTTACAGGATCGTATACAAAACTATGGTGATACAATGTACTGATGCCCGAAGCCGTGGCACCTCTTCCTCCAAAAAGGTAAAAGCAGGGATATTCTCCGTTGGACTGAACAGCTGCCACTGCATGAGAAAGTGCCGCCGGAACATCGGGCAACCGTTTCCATCCGGAAGCTGGTGTATTCAGGTCAAGCGCATACAACGAATGAACAGGGCCATTGGCAGTGGAACCACCTGCCACATAGATCGTATTGCCTGAAGCGGCCGTTGCCATGTTAGCCATTGCTATGGGCAAAGCAGGTAATGAGTCAATCAACACCTTTTTTTTGACAGCATCCCAGGTAAGCAGCAAAGTCGTATTGACATACTGCTCACTGTTCATGCCTCCGATGCAAACGACCCCTGCGGGTAGGGAAACACTAGCCCCGTAAGCGATAGGGTAAGGTAAACGAAGAGACGGTTCTGTGATCCACTGATAAGTGCTTTCTGATTTTTGTAACACGTAAATCTCATCTTGATAAACTTTCCCCCCTCCTTCCCAGGGCTTGCCATCAGGAAAATTGGCTCCTCCTGCCAGGATCAATACATTGTTGTATACACCTGTGAAAGCACCTGCCAGTCCAGGCTGGTGGCTTTGTCCCGGAGCAGGCGGCAGGGGGGGCAGTTCATTCCATATCAATTCGTTATGTAGCCGCTGTGCTTTCAGACTATGCATGCAAAACATAACTAACATCAACGGTAGTATGACCATCAAGCATCTGTTCATGCTACTTTGTGCGATAGCGCGGAGCAAAAATCAAAGAAACCCACAGCCTCGGCATCTTTTTTAAAACACTCGAAATCTTCCGGATTCATATTCTTAACAGGCAGGCGGAAGGTTCCGCAATCGACGCCTATCAGTTTCATAAAAGCCTTTCCGGTACTGATGCCTTCATATTTTCCTAATAATCGTATCATATTGATCGCCTGTTGTTGTGCCTGCCGGGCTTTATGCAAGTCATTCTTTATAAAAGCGTCATATAGCATGTGGTACAGAGGAGCGGCATAATTATACGTACTTCCTACCGTTCCTTTGGCGCCGAGTGAAAGGGCAGGAAGCAGGTTCTCATCGCGCCCCCAGAGCATATCATATTTGCCGTCGGCAAAATGAATACAACTCAGATAATCCATAAAATCCTCGTGGGTGTATTTGATACCCACAAAGTTGGGAAGCAGCTTCTCGATTTCTGGCAGGAAATCAATCATCGAAAATCCAACGTCTGTCAGGACAGGAATATGGTAATAATACACGGGAAGCTCAGGGACAGCGCTTCCTATTTCAGCTACAAAACGGGCCAATTGTTTCACATTCACGGGCTTGAAATAAAACGGTGGCAACACCGAGATGGCGTCTATGCCTTGCTGTCGGGAATATTGAGCCAGTTCAATACATTCGTGCAAACTGTTACCACCGACCAGGTTGATGATTTTTAAATCCTGATTTTTTTTTGAGGCATTGGCCCAGGCTCGCGTCACCAGCTTTTTCTCTTCCAGTGTCATGGAGACGCCCTCTCCGGTAGAACCGTTGATAAAAGCACCGGCAATCCGGTTGGCTACCAGCAGCTCGTGATAGGCCGGAATCTTTTCGGCGTGTACGCTGCCATCAGGAAACATGGGCGTGAAAGGGGCAGCAATAAACCGGAACGGTTTTTTTCTCCAGACTTCCAGATCTGATAATGCAGGGCTATTATTTATAGTCATCTGATTTGATCATTTTTTTTATGAGTAATTCTTCTAAGGATATCTTCTGAAACACCAGGTCGGCCTGGCTGCT
>JBBSNI010000083.1:0-16592 GCA_038232695.1 Cytophagales bacterium | reverse complement strand
TACGATGATACCACCTTTACGCCTCCAAGTAATTATTTTGACGACGCCACCAACTATGCCGGAAGAGGAACGGCTGCCAAAACCCAGGAGATGGAAATAGATGGTGATGCCCAGTGGGGACATGATTTTAAAATGGTTGTGGATCCTAACGGCGACAGCACCGGCTTCGACCGGGAACTGGCACGGTTTAATGAGAAGCAATTGGCGCAATGGAATGCAGCCTATGAGCCCAAGAACCAGGCATTTAAAAAAGCGCATCAGCCCAAAGGCGAACTGGACTTTAAAAATGCAGGTCTCAAAGACAAAGACGTAGCCCTGTGGAAGTACAACCGCTACATCAAAGACTATCTGCGAACCATCAAGTCGGTAGATGATGGCGTAGGGGAAGTGTTGGATTACCTGGAAAAAAATGGATTAGCAGAGAACACCATCGTCGTCTATACCTCCGACCAGGGTTTTTACTTAGGGGAACATGGCTGGTTCGACAAACGCTTTATGTACGAACAATCCTTCCGCACGCCCTTGCTGGTTCGTTATCCGAAGGAAATTAAAGCGGGAACAACAATTAACAAATTAGTCCAAAACCTTGATCTGGCGCCTACCTTTTTGGACTATGCAGGCATCAACATTCCGGAAGCGATGCAGGGAGAGTCTTTCAGAAAGCTGGTCAGTGGAGAAACGAATGAATGGAGAGATGCAGTGTATTACACTTATTATGAATACCCGTCGGTACATATGGTCAAAAGACATTATGGCGTAGCCACCGACCGCTACAAACTCATCCACTTTTATTATGACATTGACGAATGGGAACTCTATGACCTGGAAAAAGACCCCAACGAAATGAACAGCGTGTATGATGATCCAAAGTACGCCGAAGTGCAGCAAATGATGCATGACAAGCTAAAAGAACTGCGCGCCTACTACGGAGACAGCGATGAAAACGACCAAAAATATTTGAACGCTTATCTTGAAGTCGTGGAAAAAAGAAAGAGTAATTAGAGTGTTAAAGTGCGAAGGTGTTAAAAGCGCTTCCCAAGCGAAATTGACGAACAGTGCAAATTTAGTATTGCCCCCTGGCTGGCTGGCCGACCTGGCAGGCTTCCGTTCTCTCTTCTTTTAGAACAAAGCGACATTTTTTAGTTTATAGTAAACGATGAGTGTATACATTACTGCCATTGGAACGGCTGTTCCCGAACATACCATTGCCCAGTCGGACGTAGCCCGGTTTATGGTGCAGGCGCACCAGTTGGAAGGTCAGGAAGAAAAAAGGTTGTACGCCCTCTACCGGGCATCCGGTATCCGGCAACGCCATTCCGTACTCTCCGACTACAGCCTGACAGAAGGCTTTTCTTTTTTTCCGGATAATAAGACCCTGGAACCCTTTCCTGATATCAACCGGCGGATGGAACTGTATCGCCATCATGCGCTGCAACTAAGCTGCCAGGCAGCCAAAGACTGTATGGCACAAATGCCGGAAGGTTTTATGGTTTCCCAGGTTACGCACCTGATCTATGTAAGCTGTACGGGCATGTATGCACCGGGCGTAGACATCGAACTGGTAGAAAAACTGGGACTTAACACACACATACAACGCACCGCCATCAACTTTATGGGCTGCTATGCGGCCTTCAACGCCATGAAGGTCGCTCACAGCATTGTCAGAGCCGATGCGAATGCACAGGTGCTCATCGTCTGTACGGAACTTTGTACGCTTCACTTTCAGAAGGAAAAAGATGAGGACAACCTGCTGGCCAACGCCCTTTTTGCCGACGGTTCGGCGGCAGCACTGGTCAGCGCAAAGCATACAGCCATGACACCCCAGCTTAGCCTGGAACAGTTTTACTGCGACCTGGCGCCGGAAGGGCAGCATGATATGGCCTGGAAGATCGGCAACTTCGGCTTTGAGATGCGCCTGTCGTCTTACGTACCAGCTATTATCAAAAATGGCATCCGGCAGTTGATCCACAACCTGATGGGCCGGCTGGCGCTACCTACCGGCTCCTTAGCAGATTCCGAAGAGCCATTTCCTATTGATTTCTACGCCATTCACCCGGGCGGCAAGCGCATCCTGAAAGTGATAGAAGAAACCTTGTCGATCCGGCGGGAGGAAAACAATTATGCTTACCAGGTGCTGCGCCAGTTCGGCAATATGTCGTCGCCTACCATCCTGTTTGTCCTGAAAGAACTCTGGCAGGACCTGACGCTGCGCGATCATGATAAGCATGTGTTAGGGCTGGCTTTCGGCCCGGGGCTTACGCTGGAAAGTATGCTGCTGAGGGTGGCTGTGTTTTGAAATTATTCCACATACTGCACATACTTGTCCCATTTCTCCAGCACGGCTTTGAAATCTTCAGGCAGTTCGGAGTCAAACTGCATCAACTCTCTGGTCGCCGGATGTACGAAGCCCAGCGATTTGGCATGTAACGCCTGCCGGGGCATCAACTTAAAACAGTTGTCTACAAAACTTTTGTACTTCGAAAACTTTGTGCCTTTCAATATCTGGTCGCCTCCGTAGGTAGCATCATTAAACAGCGGGTGCCCGATGTATTTCATATGTGCGCGTATCTGGTGGGTGCGCCCGGTTTCCAGCCGGCACTGCACCAGCGTGACATACCGCAAAAACCGGATCACTTCGTAATGCGTCACGGCCTCTCTGCCAATATCACCTTGCGGAAAAGCGGCGGTTACCCGGCGGTCTTTGAGGCTGCGCCCTAAGTGTACTTCAATGGTGCCTTTTTCGGGGTCGGGCTCGCCCCATACCAGCGCCTGGTACGTTCTTTCTATGCTATGATCAAAAAACTGCCTGTAAAGACCGCGCATCGCCGTTTCCGTCTTGGCAATGACCAGCAAGCCCGACGTATCTTTGTCGATGCGGTGCACCAGTCCGGGACGCCCTTCGTTGCCTTGCAGGGTAGGCAGTTGCTGGAAATGATATGCCAGTGCATTCACGAGCGTGCCCGTCCAGTTGTTATGCGCCGGATGCACCACCATCCCGGCGGCTTTGTTAACGACCAGCAGGTGTTCGTCTTCATAAATAATATCAAGCGGAATATTTTCAGGTACGACTTCCGTATCCCGCGGCGGTTCGGGCAGGGCAATGAGAATGTCGTCCAGCGGATGCACTTTGTAGTTAGGTTTGATCGTTTGCCCGTTGACCTTCACATAGGCCTGGCGGATGGCTTCCTGCACCTTGCTGCGGCTTACATTGGGCAGGCGGTCCATCAGAAATTTATCAATACGCAGCAGCGACTGCCGGGGGTCGGCTTTGATGCGGTAATGTTCAAACAGCGTTTCTGTTTCGTCTTCTATTTCCTGGTCTGTAGGTTTCATCTTATAAGTGTTAAAGTGCGAGGGTGTTAAAGTGTTAAAGTTAACTAACCGGGGTTCTAACCCAAGTCTGTGCCGCCGAGGCCTCCTCACCCAGGTCTGTGTCTCACAGACCTGATAACCGGCAATTTGAGGTCTATGAGACACAGACCTCGGGTTTGTAATGGTTTGCGGGTTTGCGAGCCATGCATGTAAAATGTTTAGCCGTGCAAAGATAAAGAATTAAGAAAGAACAGCTTATTTCAAAAAAAATTTAGCTGCCTGTCCTATTTTTATCCCTGGGTTCAACTAATATAAGTAAAGCACAAAAATGCTACGATGGACGACCAGGAAGCAGGCTATTTATCCATGCTGGAGGATTTGCCTTACAAAGAAATCGCAGAGGCGATAGGCATCTCTGAAAACCATGTCGCTGTAAAAATGAAACGGATTCGCACCAAATTATTCCACTGTATCACAGAGAAAATATGAACGAAGAAGCAATGAAAAACTTATGGCAGCAACCGGGCAGTTTACAGGTTGCCCTGACCCCTCAAACGGTAATAGAAGTACGAGAACAGATGAACAAGTTAGACGCTAAAATCAAGCAACGCGACAGACAGGAAATCATCGTAGCCTTATGTATGGCGCCTTTATTTGCTGGTTTGGCTTTTGTATTTGATGATTTTCTGGTAAAAGTTGGGTGTATCATCATAGCACTGTACTCCTTCATTGTTATTTTTTTCTTGAAAGTAAACCAAAAGAAAGCAATAGAGAAAGGACAGACTTTGAAAGAACAAGTAAAAGGCGAACTGCTATTTCTTAAACGGCAAAGGCTATTACTTAAAAATGTGTTGTACTGGTATCTGCTACCTCTTTTCATCGGTATTGGCTTGTTTCATTATGGATCAAGCGGACATTGGATATCCTTTGCCGTTCTTATGCTTTTTACAACGGGTGTGTATATCTACATATGGCGTTTAAACCAAACAGCGGTGCGGGAAGAGTTAGACCCGGCGATTGGGTCACTGGAAGACTTTCTGTACAGCATGGAGGGTGTATAAAAAATATGTCAGAAGCTGTATCTGTTGTTCCTATTCACGATCCTTTGCTGGCAGCCGCCGGGGTTTCTTTGCATATACAACGCGAAGATTTGGTGCATCCTACCGTATCGGGTAACAAATGGTACAAGCTTAAATACAATCTCCAGCAAGCCCGTGCAGACGACCACCATAAGCTGCTTACTTTTGGCGGTGCGTATTCCAACCACATCTATGCAACGGCAGCGGCCGGTCAGGCCTTTGGCTTCCACACCATCGGTATCATCCGGGGTGAGGAAACACAGCCTTTGAACTACACCTTGCGCTTTGCCCAGGAAAATGGGATGCAACTTCACTTTGTGAGCCGCCAGGCTTACCGGGAGAAAGACGATCCCGGCTTTACGGCGAAGCTGCAAAAACAATTCGGCCGCTTTTACCTCTTGCCGGAAGGCGGCACCAACCTGCTGGCAGTAAAAGGCTGTACAGCAATAGCCCGGCACACGGCAGATTTTGACTATGTATGTGTCTGCGTTGGCACGGGCGGTACGCTGGCGGGCATGGCTGCCGGCATGGATGGCAGGGGTATACTGTTGGGATTTCCGGCCTTGAAGAACGGGCAGTTTTTAATGGAAGAAATCAATAAGCTTACCCAGCATTTTTGTGGAAAGGTGTATAATAATATTGAACTAATCTGCGACTATCACTTCGGCGGCTACGCTAAGTTCAAGCCTGAACTTATCAGTTTTATCAACCACTTTGCGGCCACCTACCGCGTACCGCTGGAGCCAGTCTACACCGGAAAAATGTTTTTCGCCCTCTTTGATCTTGTCAGGCAAGGCTTTTTTCCAAAAGGGAGCCGTGTGCTTGCCATCCACAGCGGCGGCTTGCAGGGTATGCATGGCTACAACGAACGCTTCGGTATCACAGCCCCTGTTTAAAATTGGTATATCAAATTATTTTTTTGTATTTTCTGATCTGATGTTTACCTGTGGGTTTAGCCTGACATTAAAGGGTAAGGGTCTGTTGAAATAATCACCTACCCATTCCATTGCCCTGGGTTTTAAACCCAGGGCAATGGAAATGGTGGGACATCGACGTATAAATAATACCAAACAATTTTATATCAATCATCTAAACCTACATTTATGAGAAAGATACTTGGCATTTTAGCACTAATGATGGTAAGCTGTATATACAGCGCCCATGCCCAATGTGACAACAGCTACTACACCCTAAAAGAAGGCACTGAGTTTGAACTCACCACCTTTAACAAAAAAGATAAACCGGAAGCCAGGTCAGTCAATACCATTACCTCGGTGGAAGAAACCTCCCAGGGACAAAAAGCGACCGTGCATACGATGATGTATGACAAAAAGGATAAGATGGTCTACGAAGGAGATTATTTTATATTCTGCGAAAATGGCATGGTCAAGTTAGATATGAAAAGCATGTTTGAAAATATGATGGGAAGTATGCAGCAAAGCGGTGGATCTGATATAGATATGACCGCCGAGGGATTTTTTATTGCCATTCCGCCCAGCTTATCTGTTGGAGATAAGCTTCCCGATACCGACGGTAATATTGTTATGAAAATGGGTAACAATGATATGGTGGTTAATACGACCAATTTTCATATGAAAAACCGGGAAGTAATCGCAAAGGAATCACTGACCACCCCGGCAGGCACCTTCGACTGCCTGAAGATCAAACAGGATATAGACACAGAGGTGAAGATCATGATGATCAACCGGAAGGAAAGCGGAGCGAGTGAACTGTGGATTGCGGAGGGGGTGGGCGTAGTGCGTAGCAACTACTTAGACAAAAAAGGTAAAATAGAGTCTTATACGATACTCACCCGTTATAAATAAAAGAACCCCGGGCTGCTGACCCGGGGAATTCTTTGTATTCCTATGGATAAAGACTAATATTCACGAATGTCAATTCTTTTGACAGGAATGGATGTGGATTCCTGAAAAGGCAGGATGATCTTTAGTTTTCCGTACTCAAACACAGCGTCTATCTCTTCCTCCTTGACAAAAGGGGGAATATCAAACACTCTGCTGAATATCGGGACCATATGCCGCGAAGCGATCTTCTCTTTGCTGCCGGACCATTCGTTTTCTTCGTCTTTCAATATGGCATACACGACCAACTGGTGTGCTCTTACAAAAATGTTGAAAGCCTCCGTGCTTACAGAGGGTGCCTGAATATGGATCGTGATATTATCCTGATTATTCTCTATGTTAACAGAAGCCGCGCTTACGCCGCCGCTGATCGTATTCATCACATTGAAGTGATGTATAAAATCTTTTAATATATTTCTCATAATTGTCCTCCTCTTTTGTGATATACCCTATAAAAACAAAGAACATACCAAGGACAGATGAGGCGCATCTACAGATCATATACAGCCATTCTGTCATTTTTTTGGTGATAATAAAGACATTTAGTCATGCTAATTCCCCAAAACAATCAACAAATTGTATAAAAAATGAAACACCGACTCGCTTATTTCCGCAACGAAGTGAACAATGTGAAAGCACTAAGAAGTATCAATAACAGCAAATCCATGCGCAGCGGACCTACCTGACCAGGAAGGACACCCAGCAGAGAGGCAATAAAAATAGCCAGTCCCAACCCTGTAAACACGATCACCATACGGTTGGGCGGACGATCTGATAAAACAGCCGCCAGTATCATTGGCGCCAGCATAGACGTACCGGCAAAGCTAACACGGGCCAGCAGCACCAATTGATCGCTGGCCAGCACCGAAAAGATCAGGGCAACGATGGCGAAACCTACAATCGCTATTTTGGTGGTAGTCAGCACCTTTTTCTCATTGCCATGCAGCAAAGAGCGAAGTTCTGTACCCAGCGCAAAGATCTGGGAGTCGGTGGTGGACAGACCGGCAGCCAGCAGACCTACTACGGCTACGGCCGCTATAAAGGCGGGTTGATCGTAGAGCAGCACCTGGGAAAGAAAATCAGCCGTAGACAGATCGGCATAGCGCAGCGCCCCATACATGCCGATAAAAAGCGTAGGAAGAATGATGAGGATCGCAAAAATACCTACGGCGACTGCCATCAGATGGGTAGAGCGAAGGTTGCGCATGATCACAATGCGGATCGTAAGCTGAGGCTGCGTAATAGGAATGCACAATATTACCAAAAAAGAAGCGATCAGAAACTGGGGCGTAAACAACCCGTTCGGGCCCGGTACGGACAAGAGGGCGGTCTTCGTGGTTTCCAGTTCCTCAAAAAGCAGTTGAAGATTGCCAAAATGCTCCACACAACTGATGCCGATCACCCAGGTGACCACCAGCAGCGTCAACCCCTGCACCGCATCAGCATACATGATGGCTTTAAGTCCACCGATCTCGCTGTAGACCAGCATGATGGTAACAATAGCTACCGACCATCCCCAGGGTGGCAACGCTTCCGGAAAAACGGCTGTCAGAAAGATAGCGATCCCCCGGATCTGGATGGCTACATAAGGGGTTAGAAACAAAAAGACGCCTGCCAGGCTGACGTATCCCGCCCAGCGGTTGCCATAACATTGCACCAGCAGCCCGGCCACGCCCCGGAAACCTTTCTGCGCGACTTTACGGCGCAGGTAATAGCCGAACCACAAGATCAGGAAAACCATCCCGCCGTCGGACACGGCCAGAAAGATCCAGGCGCCGATGCCATTGTTGCGGAAAAAATCCGGCATTCCCAGCAGCGTGAAGGTGCTGAACAGCGTAGCGGCAAAGGTCAGAAAGCCCAGCGCGATGCCAATGTTAGAGCCTGCCAGCAGGTAATCTTCTGCCGACTTGTTTTTTTTGAAAGACCGCGTAGTGACAAAAGCCAACATGCCCATGTACAGTATGCCAAGAACAATCACCCAGGTCGTCATACGTTCTCGTCGGTATTTCTGCCGGGATGGACGCGGCTACCTACAAAGGTAAGCACCACATACAGGATGGTGACGAGGATGGTCATCCACAGGGTGTAGGGCATTCCAAACAAGGTAGGTTTGTATACACCTGCAGGGATGACAAGCGGGGTAAAAGTGAGGATAGTCAGCAACAGCGCAAGGCCGATGCAGATTTTCCAGTAACGTTGGTTAGGCGTTGGCATGGTAGTTCAGGTGATGTGTTTGGGGATCGTATTAGTCAATGAGGGTTCAAATTACATATTTATGTGGTTTAGGGGAAATGCTTGTCCTTATTTTAAAAAGTCATTCTTTCTCCATTTCCTGCCTGACAGTATTCACCACCGACACGGGGATGTCTGCTGCTATAGCAATTTGGTCTGTTGTTAACGTCCCTAGCTTTAGCAGCCTTTGTGTGATCAAAACCTTTTCAGCCATCACTTGCGCTTTAGTGGCTTCTTCTATCTTCTTGTCCCGGTCTTTTGGTATTTCACCGTATATTGCTTCGTGGACTATATCCGCCAGCATGGTTTCTCTTTTAGTTAATTCCATATGGGTTTCATCGTTTGTCAGCAATTTAACGAAATCTACTTTAATTTTAGCCTCAAAGTTTTCAGGAAGTGTAACGATAAAGTGAATAAACCGAAGTAGTGCAGCTATCTTGTAACGGTCATATTGTTTCTCGGCTGCTAAAGCAATCAGCTTCTTCTTGAATCCATAACGTTTCTCAAAGTTCTTCTTGGTCTTGATCTGGTATTGGCTGGCCAGCACTACCAGTACGAAAGGATTATCAGATTCAGCTAATGCCTGCTCGCTAAGTTGCAAGATAGAAAATGTGTTGAACTGGTAAATGATTTTGGTACCATAAAAGTCATAGGTAAAAGTATCTGGCTGGCGTTTGTTATTTCCTGTATAGATAGCAATCGCCGTAATTCTTTTACCGTACTTATCAAAAATCCTATAGAAATTAGGTGAACATACGCTCTGAAAAGTCTCGCTCTTCATACGATTGCACTTAAATATGAATGAGCAGCCAATGTGCTGAGCCGTCTTTTAGCCTCACTTTGATAAAATTACAATCTTGGAATGGTTAGTCCACCGTCTACCATAATGGTTTGCCCGGTGGTATAGGGGAAGTATCCTTTGGCAAGGGCCGCGACAGCCTTGCCTACGTCTTCCGGGTAGCCCCAGCGGGGTTGCACACACAGTCCTTCACCGATAAGCTTATCGTATTTTTCGGTCACGCCTGCGGTCATGTCGGTTTTGATCACGCCAGGGCGCACTTCATAGACCGGAATATGGTGTGGGCCCAGGCGGGTGGCAAAGAGCAGCGTCATCATGCTCATGCCCGCTTTGGAGATGCAGTATTCGCCCCGGTTGACGGAAGCCACCGTAGCCGAGATAGAGGAGATATTGACGATACACGCGGGAAAACTCTGGTCGGACTGCTTTTGCTCAACCATCCAATTAGCTACACTTTGCGTCAGGAAGTAAGGACCTTGCAGGTTGGTTTTGAGCACATACTCGAAACTCTCTTCGGAAGCTTCCAGTATGTCTTTTCGCTCTTTAGGCGCCACCCCGGCATTGTTGACCAGCACGTTGAGTCTGCCAAAGTGCGACCTGATCTTCTCGATCATCTGCGCTCGCGCCGCCGTGTCGGCTACATCGCCCTGGCAGTAGATCACCTCCGCGCCATGCTGTTGCAAAGCGGTGATCACCTCGGCGACAGACGCCTCGGGTCTCATGCCGTTGATGGCCAGGTCAAAACCTTCTTTGGCTAATGCTTCGGCGATGCCATAGCCGATACCGCGGCTGCCGCCGGTGATGAATGCGACTGGGTTCATAGAAAACAGATGATTGAACGATAAGATGAGTGTATGAAGTGGTTAAAGTTATTCTGCATGGTGAGCCAGATCAAAGTCGTAGCCGAAGGTAAACTGTAGCGTAGGGTTATGCTCATAGCGGTTGTTGGCCGGGTGATTGATCCACTGGTCCATAAACGCTACCTCAAAGCGGACATCAGGGCTAAAGCGGTAGCCCACACCCAAATACAGCCAATTGCGATCATAGTTCATCACGTGCAGTTCGTCGCGCAGATTAAACCATATCTCATCAAAGACGTGACCGTAAAGGCGGGTGCCCTTATCGGTTTTTATAATAGGAAATACACTGGTAAGGCGGTAGCGGAACCGCTGTGCGAAACGGGTACCATCAATATCAGGGGGAGCGGTGCCGTTTTGCCGGATAGCCCCGATAAATCGGTGTTCTATCCGGTAACGGTGGGAAACGTTAATTTGCTCCGTGATCTTGTGTGATAAAGTGATTTGCTCCCATATATTATTCTCCGGCACACTGACCGGTAACGCATAGGCTCCATAAGGATACGTGCGGATGTAGGTATATCCTGCCGCTGCTGTCACTGCCGGGTTAAATGCATAGTTGATGGCCGGACGGATCAGAAACTGTTCCTTCTGCTCAAGCCATTGATGCCGTCGCAGGTGCACTTCATTGGTCAATGACCACTTTTCTGATAACTGCACTTTGTTGAGCAGCAGAAACCACACATCATTGTCGCCATACACTTCGGTTTGAGCCAAAAGCGGACGCGCCAACATAGTCAAGAGGAATAAAAGGCTGATTTTCATTATATCTTTTCGTATTGCCGCACCGTCAGTTCATGTTCTACTTCGCCCGTATGCTTGGTACTGGCTGGTTCGAACAGCAGCAGCCAGACTTCCTCGTCGGCGACAGGCTTATGCTCCACCCCTTTGGGCACAATGATCATTTCTCCCTCGGTCAGGGTCACTGTTTTATCCCTGAATTCAATGCTGAGTTTTCCTTTGATGACCCAAAAGAGTTCATCTTCTTCCTGGTGATCGTGCCAGATAAATTCTCCCTTTACTTTGGCCAGTTTTACTGCCTGTCTGTTCAGTTCCCCGATGATCTTCGGGCTCCAGTGATCGCTGAACAAGCCAAACTTTTGATGCAGGTTAATTACTTCCATAGGTTCACCATTCACTGTTTTTTGAAAATAACCCATTAACGCAGTTCCGGTATGTCTACCCAACAACGCTTCTGCCAGCTTTCCAGCCCTTTTTCTGCCAACTGTACGCCTTTAGCACCTTCCAGCAGGGTATAGGGGAATGGGTCGTCTTTGACCACATGCCTGAGGAACATCTCCCATTGTATTTTAAAAGCATTGTCGTAGGTTTCCTGTTCGGGTACCTTAGCCCAGCCTTCGTAGAAGTTGATAGGTTGGGCAATGTCCGGGTTCCAGACGGGTTTGGGCGTGTTGCCGTAGTGCTGTATCCAGCAGTCGCGCAGGCCTGCCACGGCGGAGCCTTTGGTGCCATCTACCTGCAAGGTGAGCAGATCGTCGCGGCGGACGCGCACGGTCCAGGAAGAGTTGAAGTGGGCGATGATGTTGCCTTCCAACTCGAAGGTGGCGTAAGCAGCGTCGTCGGCGGTTGCCTTATATTTATTACCGGACTCATCTACCCTTTCGGCAATGTGGGTAGTGCCCAGGCAGGAGACGGCTTGTACTTTTCCAAAGATATGATCCAGCACATACCGCCAGTGGCAAAGCATATCCACGATGATGCCGCCGTCTTCTTCTTTCTTGTAGTTCCAGGACGGGCGTTGTGCCGACACGGTGTGCCCCTCAAAGACCCAGTAGCCAAACTCTCCGCGTACGGAAAGGATGTCGCCAAAGAAGCCGTTTTCAATCAGCCGCTTGAGCTTACGCATCCCTGGCAGAAACAGCTTGTCTTGTACGACCCCGTTTTTGACGCCATGTTGCTGGCAGACCTGGTAAATGTCCAGTGCCGTTTGGGTGTCTACGGCTGTCGGCTTTTCGCAGTATACATGCTTGCCTGCGGCAGCGGCTTTACGGACGGCATCGGCGCGGCGGCCGGTAGTTTGGGCGTCGAAGTAGATCTGATACTGCTCGTCCTGCATGACCTCATCCAGGTTCGTCGTAAACTTTTCTACGCCCGACATCCTGCTTAGCTTTTCCAGTTTAGCAGCGTTCCTGCCGACCAGTACCGGGTCGGGTATGATGACTTCGGTATCGCTGAGTTTGACGCCGCCTTGTTGGATGATCGCTGCCACGGAGCGCATCAGGTGCTGGTTGGTGCCCATCCGTCCGGTCACGCCATTCATGATGATGCCGACGCGGTGGGTCTTGGTGTTTTCGTTCATACATAGGTTAGTTGGGTAAAACATGCGGTTTAAAAATAGAAGGTTTCAAGGCTTAAACCAAATCTGTTGGTCAGCTATGTTTCAGGTAAGCTTCTGTGATCTTGTCTAAAAACGCCGACTGATCCATTTGCCAGTATTGGTTAGAGAAGATTTCCACTTCGTTGAACCCTTCAAACCCTGCTTCCTCTACCCAGCCGCGTATCTGCGGGATGTTGATACACCCTTCACCCATCAGTCCGCGGTCTAACAGTATATCTTCTGTGGGCGATTTCCAGTCGCAGATATGGAAAGCAAAAATATGGTTGTTGCGTCCGCAGCGCATGATCTCCGAGTGCAGGGTAACGTCCCACCACAAGTGGTATACATCGATAGCAACGCCTACCCAAGGGGAATCAATCACTTCAGCCAGGTCGTTGGCCTGGGAGAGGGTGTTGACCGCGGAGCGGGTATCGGCGTACATAGGATGCAGCGGCTCAATAGCGAGCCTGACCTGTTGCGCTTCGGCATGGGGCAGCACCGCCTCTATGCCTTCTCGGATCTGCTTGCGGGAGGTTTCCAGCGGCTGTCCCGGGTCGGCACCGCAGACGAGCACCACCATAGGCGCGCCCAGGGCGGCGGCTTCATCAATAGCCCGTTTGTTGTCCTCGAGCGCCGCCTGCCGCTTTTCAGTACTGGTAGCAGGAAAAAAGCCGCCCCGGCACAGGGAGACAATAGCTAAGGAGTGGTCGCGGAGCATCTGCCCAGTCTGGGCAATGTCTCTGCCTTCAAGGGCGTCGCGCCAGACGGTGATGCCCTGTACGCCTGCTGTTGCATAGCGTTCGGCAGCTTCCTCAATGCCCCAGGGCTTGGTGGTAATGGTATGGATACAGAGTTTGGATAGGCTTTTCAAAATACGCTTGGTTGCTGGGTAGTAGCAAACAAGTAATGCTGTTTGTAAAATGAATATGAGGCTTTCATCCCCCTACCCCCTTCCAAGGGGGACAGTAGCCACGCAGTGTCCCCCTTGGAAGGGGGTAGGGGGATGAAAAAATGCTCCATACGACAGCCAAAGCATTACTTGTTTACCATTACCGGTTTCTGGAAGGCAAACATAACAAATAATTTTCTGAAAGCTTCCAGAGGGTATCTATTCATTTTTCTGACTAAAATTAACTACTTTGCCGCTTTCTTCAACTTCCTTGTATACCCGTTACACAAACCATTTCTAAACAACGCACCAACCATGACAAGCAAAGCATTTTTTCCAGCCATCCCTAAGATCAACTACGAAGGACCCGATTCCGACAAGATACTGTCTTTTAAATACTACGACGAAAACCGTCAGGTAGGCGGCAAGACGATGAAAGAACACCTGCGGTTTGCCATCGCCTACTGGCATAGCTTCTGCAACGACGGCAGCGACCCTTTCGGCGCAGGCACCCGCTCCTTTCCCTGGGATGAGTATACCGACCCTATGGACAAGGCCAAGCATAAGCTGGAAGGAGCCTTCGAGTTTTTCACCAAGATAAGCGCACCCTTCTACTGCTTCCACGACCGCGACATTGCCCCGGAAGGCGATACGGTGGCGCAATCGGAAAAGAACCTGCGGGAGATCGTCGACATGGCTAAAGAACACCAGCAGTCTACCGGCGTCAGGCTGCTCTGGGGCACGGCCAACCTGTTTTCCCACCCCCGCTATATGAACGGCGCCTCTACCAACCCCGACTTCCAGGTGGTATGCCATGCGGCAGCCCAGGTAAAAGCAGCATTGGAAGCCACCGTTGCCCTGGGTGGCGAGAACTATGTCTTCTGGGGCGGGCGCGAAGGCTACGCTTCTCTGATCAATACCAACATGAAGCGGGAGCTCGATCATATGGGGCAGTTTCTACGGATGGCGCGCGACTATGGCAGGGAGATAGGCTTTGAAGGCGTATACCTGATCGAGCCCAAACCCGCCGAGCCTACCAAGCACCAATACGACTTTGACGCGGCCACAGTCATCGGCTTTCTGCGGGAGCAGGGACTGGCGGATGATTTTAAGCTGAATGTAGAGCAAAACCACGCCATCCTGGCGGGACACACCTTTGCCCACGACCTGCAAACGGCTTCCGACGCCGGTATGCTGGGCAGCATAGACGCCAACCAGGGCGACCTGCAAAACGGCTGGGACACCGACTACTTCCCTACCGACCTCTACGACTGCATACAGGCCATGATGATCGTCTTGCAGCAGGACGGAATAGCACCCGGCGGGCTGAACTTCGACGCCAAAGTACGCCGCACCTCTACGGATGCCGAAGACCTGTTCATCGCCCACATTGCGGGCATGGATACCTTTGCCCGCGGCCTGCTCATCGCCCACGACCTGATAGAGAACTCCAACTTCATGACCATGAAAAAAGAGCGTTACGCTTCCTTCGACAGCGGCCAGGGCGCGGCCTTCGAGAAAGGCTCCCTCTCGCTGACCGATCTGAAAGACCTGGCAGAAAAGCACGGCGAACCCGAACAGCGGAGTGGCAAGATAGAGTTGTACGAGATGATCGTCAACCGGCATATCAGATGAAGGATTGACCTGAAACCAATAGAAGAATAGTAGTGGCGGCAACGGTTCACACACTATAGCGGAGGCTACGGTGCGGTATCCGGATTATTAGAAATTAGGCATGGCATATAGCAGGAAGGTACAATATCATATACTTTGGTATATATGTGTAATTACATGCATAGCAGTTGCTAACCACACACTTTCTGCACAATCACTATCACTGAACCCCTTCTATGGGGTTCAGTTTCCTCACTGCCGACTGGTGAGTCAAGCAGAAACTTTACCGACTTTTGCCTCCCGCAATGCTGGTCTTTCTTACCGCGGGGTTCGGCGTTTGCCGTCAACGGTAAGACGTATACCAACCTGCAACCCCGGCTGGCGGCGCGGTACCTGGTAAATCCCCGCCTGTCGCTGAAAGCTTCTTATACGTACATGGTGCAATACCTGCACCTGCTCACCAACACCTCTATCGGCGTGCCGACCGACCTGTGGGTGTCTACGACGGAAAATATTACTCCGCAACGCTCGGAGCAGGTTGCCTTGGGCGTCACCCGGAACCTGCTGCGCGATGCCTGGGAAGTGAGCGTAGAAAGCTACTACAAGCGTATGCGTAACCTGATCACCTACCGCGACGGTGCCAGCTACCTGTTTCAGAACGGAGAGACCTGGGAAAACAAGGTCGTCAGCGGCGATGGTGACTCTTATGGCGTAGAATTATTTGTCAATAAGAAACAGGGCAAAGTAACGGGTTGGCTGGGCTATACGCTGTCGTATACCAACCGCTGGTTTGATGCGATAGACAACGGCAGGAAGTTTCCCTTCAAATACGACAGAAGGCATGATGTGTCTTTGCTGGTCAACTACCACCTGCCCAAGCAACGTACCCTTTCGGCTACCTTTGTCTTTGCGACGGGCAACGCCATTACCCTACCTACTGCCCGCTACCAGGGCGTACAGCCGCCCGACTGGCAATACCAGGATTATTATCAGGATGTGTTTAATGACCGGGCGTTGCTCAATAAGCGCAACAATTACCGGATGCCCGCCTACCACCGGCTGGATTTGAGCTACCAAAGAGAAAAAGAAAAGCGCAATGGCAACCACCGGACGTGGATTTTCTCCCTCTATAACGCTTACAGCCGCCTGAATCCTTACTTTTTGTATGAGGCTAACGGCAAGCTCAAACAGTACAGCCTATTCCCTATCATTCCTTCGGTGACGTTCAGGATGGAGTTTTAGAGGCAAGTGTTTTAGAAACCTGGGAAAGATGTTAACTTTGTAATCTAATCATACAGTAGAGATCGTTATTGTTCTAAAATGTAGAAGCTTATGAAGCAGATAAGACTTAGAGCTTGTTAGGAAATTTTATATTGATTAGCAGTCAATTCGCCAAATAACCATTGATATATTAGCCAGCAGTAAGAACGATTGGGTACTTTCCGTAGTTCGCTCGTAGTCTATTACCGTTCGGCGGTAAAAATTTAGTCAAGCAAATGTCCTGTCCACGACCCATCTTTTAGCCTCTACTACAAAGCCCTTCTGCCCTTCTTGCCGCACCGGCACCTCAAAGATAAGTTCCTTCTTTTCTACTGCTTGAGCAAAGCTGC
>JBBSNI010000082.1:0-16858 GCA_038232695.1 Cytophagales bacterium | reverse complement strand
GGCACGAGCGTGGACGCTCGCGCCAACAACGCCGGGAAGGGCAATAAATCCCTTAACTTAATGACATTGACCGCGCGTTTGAGTGCAACGGAAACGCGTGCCCCACGACGGTAGGCACGCGGTACACCGAGCCACGGAGGCTGCGCTAAACGCGCACCAGATTCGGTGGGAAGCATCCCCAAGTATTTCCGGAAAGTTTGTGCCACTTAAAAAAAACAGTATATTGAGAAAAAACAACAAACAATGAAAGCGATAGATATTCAATCCACGGAAGATAAATACCTCATCAGCATCGATAAAAATGCCCTGGATAAAGGGTTTTTACTTGAGCTTTTTGAGCGATTGAGGATAGAGGGTTTAGCCAAAAAGATAGACTTGGATGATTCCATCCTTGACCTGGGGGAAGACATCAAGAAAGATTGGTGGGAGAAAAACAAGGAACGTTTGCTCAAGAAAGACCTATGAAATCAATCGTAGTAGATACTAATATTATCTTTTCTTCATTACGTTCAAAAGATTCTCAAACCAGGACAAAGCTTTTATCAAGTCATCACATACTGTATACTCCTAACTTTTTGATTGTTGAAATATTCAGGCATAAAGAACGCATACTGCAAAAAGCTAAAACTGATGAAGATGAGGTGTATGAATTTTTGAATAAAATACTACACAAGATTCATTTCGTAAACGAAGCGTTGATCGGTATAGAAAACTTCATTACAGCTTATCACTTATGTAAAGACGTAGATGAAAAAGATACTCCTTTTGTAGCTTTGACTTTAGAAATGGAAGCCCTGTTATGGACAAGAGACCAGGAACTGAAAGAAGGTCTACGCAATAAAGGATTTGATAGATTTTTTGACGAAAAAGCATGAGAGTGATTGTTTAGGCACGCCTTACACCGGGCCGCGCAGGCTGCCTTAAACGCCCGCCAGATTGTGAAGTAGGTAAACGACAGAGGGATATATCTCTTTCGTTTACAACTTTTCTATCTGCTCTTTTGTCAGGCTTGTATACTTGGAAATCATCTCTATCGAGTGACCATCTTTCTTCATCTCTTTTGCTATTTCAAGGCGTTCTTTTTGTTGTGTCGTTGAAACAGCCTGTTCCACAGCCTGCTCGACAGCCTGTTCCACAGCTTCTTTAATAGCATAGTCCATCGCGTTTTTGTTATCGCGGTAAACTTTCAAACTTTCCTGGTATGTCTTCATCTCTTTCTTGTTTAATTTGGCTACTTCTGCTTCTAAAAATAACTTCTCAAATACCTTTTCCTGTAACTTCTTAGGTTTCTCTTGAAACTTAGGCAAGTTCTTCAACACATACATCCATTTGTCAAACTGCGTTTCCAGTTCCCTCTCTCCTTTCCTAAAATTAGGCATTTCCAAATAAATGAACGTAAGCTTATCGTAAAAAACTTCATAAGTTTCTTTATCCATCAATTGAACTTCTCGCAGGTATCTGTTTTGCTTCTCTTTATCTGGAAAACTAAAGCGGTCCGCCGCTGCGGTTGAGGATACCAATGGTGTACACTGCTTTTAGATAGTAGTTCCAATCTTTGCCTTTAACAGCTTGGCTTTGAATGGGAAACGTAGCGTAGTAGATACTTCTGTCCTTAAAAAACTCCTGCTTGACATTTTGTAGTTCTATAATGAACTTCTCCCCTTTCTCATTCTCACAATACAAATCAAAGACGGCTTTCCTGTCTGCTTTTGTATTGCCTAAGTTCTCGGTGTTTAGATAAGTTAAATCCTGTATCTGTTCTCTATCGCCCAATACCTGGTTCAGGAAGTCAATGAGCAACTCTTTGTTGAACTCGCTGCCAAACAACTTCTTAAATCGCAGCGGCGAACCGTCCAAAATCTGTGAAAGGATTGATATATTTTTCTTGGCTATCCATAGCGTAAAGATAGCGGTTGCTGACTTGATTCCCATTATATTAGGACTCATTCTACTACCTGCTCGCATACTGGTGCGCGTTTAGCAGATTGCCGTCCCGGTCGAGTATGACCAGCGTGTAGCCGCCCAGTGAAAGCGTAACGCGTACCCAGGCTGAATTATACTATATTAGCTCCTTCTTGTTGCAGTACAGGCACGCGTTACACTGCCTTAAACGCGCGCCAGCTTGGTGGGAGACAGGAGGGAATTATTAAACGTTTATTTCAACCAATTTTAAATGCTTTTTACTTAGAAATTCCTCCAGTTCAGTTTTGTAATTGTCTACCTCTTTTAATGGAATAGTATTTATTAATTCCTTTGCAGATTTTGTTAAAGCTACCCCACTTAGTCTAAGATCTTTGTCGTATTTTTCATCATCAGTAGGTACTAAGCCATAATGCTTATTTTCAAAACAAAAACTCGCCTGTACCAAATTTTTCTCATTTGCAATACAAGGAGAATAAGACATACTAGAGTTGTACTGAGAAATTATCAATCCATATTCTTCAAGAATAACTAAATTGCCAAACGAAAGCCCAAATTTAGCCAACGAGTTTGATCCAGCGTCTCCACCAAATGAGACAACCCTTGCCTCATGGATCAAATTATCAGATTGCATTGATATGGAAAGCGAACATAATAGCTGGAATAGATTGGCTGCCTGAGTGTCGAGTTGTGAAATTAGCCTTATTGTTCTAATTGAAAACGAACCGGGCTTACTGATTTCTCCTGATAATATTTTGCCAAAAATTAACTTCATATCCTCGGAAGATTTTAATCTGGCGTGGTTTTCAAATTCATTTAACCAATCATCACTTAATTCGGCTTCTGCTTGATTATCCTCCTGAAAATTCTGATCTGCTAAATTGTTGGCAGCGTTTAAAGTTATTTCATCAAGATTTAGTTGTTCTTTGATAATTTTAGAGGCATATTTTTCCGAAGCCTTTGAAATATACTCTTTAGGAACTTCTATTTTTTCAGAAATACTTTCACCTTCCTTCTTAATTATTTGAACGCGTGCTTCGTAGGTAGCTCTTATCTCCGCAGATTTGCTCTCAAACAATGCCGTAGGTACATCTACTGCTGCAGTACAAAGTTGAGCACATGCTTTAAAGAAATTCTTCCTTATTGGGGCTGGAACACCAGATATTACATCTCCTATAGTGTCCGTTAATTTTTCTAATCCTGAGTTATAGTTTTCCATTTAAATTACTTTTCCAAAAAGCTTAGTAGATGTCAATTTTACTGTTTTCAATAATTGCGTACATATTGGCTATTGAAAACAATCTTTGGTAGTGCTACAGATGTAATGCGAACATCAAAATACCAGTGGCTTCGTGTCTTCACAAGCCACTTTTTCCAATAAAAAGCATTACATCTATAGCACTACCCAATCTTTATAACAGCTAATATATTATTTTTCCCCGCAATTATCTACAATAAAGTATCAGCTTACACTTCTCATCCTTCCCTTCACACAATTATTCCAAAACCCACTAACTTCCCACCCAAACCCCACCTCACCCCACCCATCAACTCCCGCCATACCTTTAAACCCATCGCACCTGATAAGGGCGCTTCTTCCCACCAAATAAAATTTCCTCTTACATGCCCGGAGAGGCTTCCCGCTTGTGGTAAAGGGCGAAAAAATCGTTGCGAGGGGCTTCTCACGGGCGTTGAGTACAAAATAAATTAGTGGGCGCTGCTCCTTATTACATAGAGGCGAAAAAAAATGCGTGGGAAGCAGCTTCCGCCGTCTTTTATTGCCAAATTTTCAATGGGAAGCACGTGCGCAGTCTTTCAATGTAAGGTCAAGGTAAGAGGGAGGTGCGCGCATCGATTTTTTCCTGCTAAATACGAGTGGTAAGCAGCTTACCACTCATTTTTTAGTAAGCCTGCTTCGATAAGCTGTTTTGCGCATCATTGGTGTACTTCTTACACAGGGCAGAAAGCCGGTGTTTTGGGCTTTTTCTAATGATCGGCTGCGCTTACTTTTGCCTTGTCTTTTTACATAAACCCAACAACGATGACAAATTCTATTGACCAGAAGATCATGCAGTGCCAACATGCGATTGAAAACGCGCTGAACTATACCGGGATTCAGAAGAAGCTCAACACGGTGGCCTACGACCGCAAGAAGCTGCTGGAAGGCAAGGCGCTCAACGAGAAATTGAAGCTGCTGCAAACGGCTAAAAACGATTCTTACGGCTCACAGGCCTCTTCTACCGATGCGATGAAAGCCAACCTGGCAGAAGCGCAGCAAGTCTACTTCCGCCACATAGAACTGGCCCGTATTGCTTTCAGAGACGACCGGGGGATGCAGATGAAGCTCGACATCATAGGCACCCGTAAAAAAGGCAAAGAGGCGTGGCTCTCCCAGGCGATGACCTTCTACGGCAAGGCAGAAGAGATCGCCTCAGTGATGGCAGGCTATGGCCTAAGCCTGGAAAGCTTGCAGCAGACCCGTGCGATGGTAGAGGCTTTGATCAGCACCCGCCAGCAGCAACTCCAAAAGAAAGGCGAAGCACAAGACGCTACCGAAAAACGCGACGACGCCATCAAAGCCATGAACGCCTGGATGAGAGACTTCAACGCCGCCGCCCGCCTGGCCCTGCGCGATAACCCACAGTGGCTTGAGATGCTCGGCATCATGGTGCGCAATACGGTGAAGTAAAGAGGAGACGGAAGACGGAAGTCTGCCGCCCTTCCCCTACCTGGCGCAAGCTTGTAGCTTGTGCCGTCCTTGTTGTAAGTTTTCAACTTACATATGCCGCGTGGTCAAGTTAAAAACTTGATAAATAATAGGCACAAGCTGAGTATGTGATTAGCGCAAAACAAAAGTAAAAAGGTTTGAGTTGAAAAACCAGATGTCAGGAAGTCCGACCATATTTCCGCAAGTGTTGCAAGAGCTTGATAAAGATGCCTTGATTGGTATCATTATCAATCAAGGTCAGCGCATTGAAGAACTCACTGAGCGGGAGAAAGAACTGCTGCGGCAGCTTGCCGAATTAGAAAAGGCAGGCAAGCGACCGACGGCTCCATTTCGCATTGAGGATGAAAAGCGTAAGCAACAGAAGCGCAAAGCGGGGGCTAAGCAGGGACATAAGGGCTATTATCGGCAAGTAAGCGGTCCGATTGACGAGCAGCAAGAAGTTGCTTTGGAAGGCTGTCCCAAGTGTGGAAAAGCAGTCACTGATGTAAAGCCCGTGCGACAAGTAGTGGAAGAGTTAGTAGTTCGTCCTCACCGGGTGGCGTTGACCACGTATACGGGCAAGTGTAAGGACTGCGGGCAGGTGCATTCAACGCACCCGATGCAGAGTAGCCATGCCCAGGGTAGTGCAGGGTGCCATTTAGGCAAGCAAGCCACGGCGACGGCTCTGCTGCTCAATCTTCGCTATGGAATGAGCAAGCGCAAGGTAGCCGAGTTGTTCACCAAGCAGTTTGATCTGCCCTTGAGTATTGGTGGGGTAGTACAGATGCAGCACCGCATGGCTGATGGCTTTACCCCTGAGTATGAAGCCTTAGCCCAGCAAGTACGGGACTCAAAAGTATTACATAGTGATGAGACAAGCTGGTATATTGGTGAGCCGAAGGGCTGGTTATGGACTTTTACCAATCCGGAGTTGACCTATTACCGAGTAGAGGAAAAGCGTAACCGGCAAGTCGTAGAACAAGTCATTGGGCAGGACTATCAAGGGGTACTGGTAAGTGACTGTTTAGTCATCTACGATGATGTCTGTGAGAAACAGCAGAAATGCTATGCCCATCACCTGAAAGCCATCCGTAAAGCATTACAAAGTGAGCCGAAAAGTGCCTATCTACTCGCTTGGAAGCAGCTTTTGCAGGATGCTATTGCCTGCAAGCAACAGCAGGGTAAGCTCTCAGCCGAAGCCTATCAGGATGGCTACATCAAGCTGGCCATTCGTTCGGCAAAACTACTTAGAAAACCCCGAAGCAGTCCGGCAGAAGAAAGCATCGGTCAGCGTTTGGAAAAACAGGCTGATCACCTATTCACCTTTCTGCTTCATGAACTAGTACCGGCTACCAACAATGCCGCCGAGCGAAGTTTGCGTCCCGCCGTCATACACCGCAAGATAAGTTGCGGTAACAAAACCCGAAAGGGGGCTGATACTTGGCAAGTGCTTGCCTCTGTGGTTACCACCTCCGAACAGCGCAACGGTATGCCTTTTGACCAGAAGGTAGCTGATCTCATTGAGCAACGCCTCCAAGCGCGCTAATCACATACCAAGCTGAAAGCTTGCGCCAGGGTAGCTTAGGACAGCACCGGAACACTGAAACACCTGCGCACCTGAACACTATCCGTTAGGAAGCAGAATCAATCCCACGTTTGGCTAATAATTCGGCGATGTTGCAGTGGATGTCTGGCATGATCTCCATAGGTTTGTGCCAATCCGTGATGATCCAGTCCTGGTTAGGGGTAGCGATCATGATCTTTCGGCTGTCCGTGGTGAGCCAAATTACTTTTTCTACGCCAAACTTCAGCAGCTTCTCTGTCTTTTTGTGGTAATAATCCATAGGATTGGCAAACTGGCTCATGTCGGCTTTGGTATCTACCTCAATGGCTATTTTGGGAGGGACTTCCAGGTATTTATTGGTAAGCGTTTCAGGTTTCAGAACAGCTATTTCATAAATACCAATGTCGGTAGATAGGTTGTTCTTCTTACTCAAATGTAAACCTGCTTCGTTGGTCACTATTTCGTAAACATCTTCATGAAGGTGTTTGTATAAAAATCGCAGTAAAGCCGATACGATCAAGGCTTGCAATCCACTACTTCCCATGATGTCTTCTAATGTTTTTTCTTTACTAAGCACAGATTCAAAACCCCGGTACGGGATAGGCTTACCGTCCATGATCTCATAGACCAGGTAGGGCGGTATCTTGATCGTTTTAGGTTTTTCTACAGCAATATCAGTGGTCAGCATAGGTATATAGAATTTTCCAAAAGCTACAAAAAAGGTTTGAAAAGGGAAAGCTTACTTTTCAAAGTGCCACGTCTTTTCTACAATATCTGCCTGATCTAAGGCTTCGTATAGCGCCTTATCGTTTTGATAGACCAGGGGGTTTACATGAAATATTTCAGTAGAAACTTGAAAGGGTGTTAGCTCAAAGGGCCAGGGTTCTATAGAGAAAAGGGCTTCATTTTTAGCATAAATAAAATAGCTTTTTTCATCGGTACCTTTGCCCAATTCCAGCTTCCTGCCCCCGGCGGGCACTTCATTTTTGCACAACACCAGCGAGCAGGCATCGCACAGAAACATCAGCCGGTAAGCTTTTTCGGCATCTTCCTTTTTGATTTGTAAAGAACGCCTCAGCTTAGCCTGATAAGCCTGTTGTTCGTCCAGAAACTCGTCAGTGGCTTTGTCCTTGCCCCGCAGCTTTTCGTAGAGCGCCAAAGTATGCAGGGAGGTAAGCAGGGCGATCCAGCGGGAGCGGTAGCGGGCGTTGTCTACCACCCGTTTGGCTTGCCCCAAGTCCATTTCCAGCAGGGTAAAGTCCATCGGCGCTCCGGCCTCGGTCAGGTGGTTGCCTGCGCGCCAGTCTTTCTGCCCGTCGTCGTGGTCAATGATCGCCGCCAGGGTTTCCGTCCAGCGGGCAGGGCGCTGGTCTGCCTTCCACTGCATGGCCAACTGACCTGCTAACAGGGCATGATTGCGCTGAAAGATGATGTCCCAGCCGCGCTCCGAAGCGTTGACGATCATAAGGTCATGAACAGGTTGTTGAGCGACTCTGCCAGGGTAGGATGCGGAAACATACCGTCGCGGATTTGCTGGTAGGTAAGCCCGCCCATTATGGCAATGAGCAGGGCAGAAGCTATTTCGCCGCCCTCCATGCTCAGTATAGAGGCGCCGATGATCTTGTCGTTGCTTTCGTCGACTAAAGCTTTCATAAAGCCTGCCGTCTGGCTGGTCTCGATAGCGCGGGCAGCCTTTTCCATCGGCAGCTTGGCTACCTTGTAGCGGATGCCTTTTTCTTTGGCCTGCGCCTCGTTCATGCCTGCCCTGCCCAACTGCGGATCGGTGAAGACCGTGTAGGTCAGTATGCGGTTGTGAGTAGAGATGTCGCCGTCGCTTAGCAGGTTTTTCTGTACGATCTTGTAGTCGTTGAAGCTGACGTGGGTAAATTGCAATCCGCCTTTCACATCGCCCAGCGCGTAGATGCCCGCTACGTTGGTCTCTAATTTTTCGTTTACCTCTATCTGTCCTTTTTTATCCGTTTTCACGCCTGTCTTTTCTAACTGCAAAGCTTCCGTATTGGCAACCCGGCCTACGGCTACCAGCAGATGAGAGCCTGTAAAACGGGTCTGGTTGCCCGGAAATGTGCCGGAAACCTCTATACCCTGACCAGTCTTTTTAATAGACTTTACCTGGCTGTTGCAATAAATGTTGATGCCTTCTTCCTCCAGGATTTCCGCCATCGCTTCCGACACATCTTCATCTTCGTGCTCGGCAATATATGGTCCCTTTTGAAGGATGGTGACCTTACTGCCCAGTCTTTTGAACATTTGTCCAAACTCCAGCCCGATGTATCCACCACCGATGATGATCAAGTGGTCAGGCAGTTCGTTGAGTTCCATAATGGTCCGGTTGTCTAAGTAGTCCACCGTATCAAGCCCTTCAATATCGGGGATGAGCGAGCGGGAGCCGGTATTGATGAATATTTTATCGGCTTTGAGCTTTCTGTTGCCGCCTTTCTGCTGCTCCACTTCCAGCGTTTTTTGGTCTGTGAAGTGGGCTGTACCGTAGATCAATTCCAGGTTTTCCTGCTCTTCCAGACCGTCTTTGGTACTGTCGCGAAACATAGCGACGATCTCGTCTTTTCGCGCAATTACTTGTTTAAAGTCGACTTTTACCTGGCTGGCAGTGATGCCCAATTTCTCCGACGTCCGGGCAATATGGGCGGCATGAGCCGAAGCGAGCATGGCTTTGGTAGGCGTACACCCCGTATTGATGCACGTGCCGCCGACTACGTTTTTTTCTATGATCGCTGTCTTCATGCCTTTACCGGCCAAGGCTTTGGCTAATGGGTTTCCTGCCTGTCCGGAGCCAATCACAATGGCATCAAAGTTTTCAATATCCTGGGTCATGTGTTGAAAGTTATGTTTTAGAAATTAGCTGTTAGGGCTTTACTAAGCCTGAATGCTGATACTTATCCTATCAACCGGGCAGAAAGGTATTATGTTGGTCTTGGACAGACAAAGTTTTGTAAGGGGCACGACAAAGCTAACTTTACAGGAGTGTATTAAAACACAGATGGGATTACTATCCTGTTTAACAAAGAGGCCATCCATGTCAAACAAAACAGGACTTGCATAGTAGTAAAAACAAAAACAGAAGATTTTTTAACCCATCAAAATTTTTCAATCATGGCAGACAAATCCAACGACGACATTTATCAGGAGTTTACCGATAATGTGAACATGAGCCCTTCGGAAATAGAAAAGTGGCTGGATACGGATGAATCCAAATCGGTAGGACAAGACAGCGGCAGCGGAGAATCCATCGGCAGGCAATCTGCCAAAAAGATCATCGGCATCAAACACAAGAAGAAAGCTGAACTGACAGACAGCGACTACCAACACATGCAAAAGGTAAACTCCTACGTAAGCCGCCACTCAGCGCAAAAGCCTTCCGGCGACATCAAAGAGTCCAACTGGCGCTACAGCCTGAAAAACTGGGGACACGACCCTTGCAAGGAAATGGATTGTTGATTTGGAAGTGAGAAGACGGAAGACGGAAGACGGAAGAAATAAACTTCCGTCTTCCGTCTCCCAGCTTCCTCAATTCCTTCGCAGGGCTTTCAGGTTATCGCGGGCGGCTTCGTGGGCTTTGCTTTTGCGCTTGGCTTCTTTTTTCACCTTTTTGTAATAGTCTTTGGCACGGCCCTCGTCGCCCAGCGTCTGGGCTATTTCTCCCAGCTTGAGCAGCGACCAATGATAGTAGCCTGAGTCGTCGGCGTCGGTTTGCATGGCATAGTCGACGGCAAGTTCGTAGTATTTTTGGGCTTCGTTCAACTGTCCGCGCATCTCATAAATCTGCCCTAAAAAGAAGCTGGCATACCGGCCGCTGGTGCCTTCATAGCCGGTCATGCTGCTGTCTACCCTTGCCAGTATCTCCAGCGACTCCTTTTCCGCTTCGCGGTGTTTGCCTCTGCTGTAGAGTTGCCTGGCATAGTAGCGGTGAAAGTACGGATTGTCCGGGAAGGTCTGGTGCAGGTATTCGGTAATGCGAAAAGCCTCGCGCGGGTCGTTGCCTTCTTCAGAGAGGATGCGCATCAGAAAATACTGCGCCTCGGTGCGGGTATAAAAGGCATTGTTGGCGACCGTTTTTAGCTGTTTGATGCCCAGTTCTTTGTCGCCATTCGGGAAGAACATCAGCACCGGGCGCAGGATGGGGTAGTTTTCGGGCACCCATTCGGCGTAATAATTATATAGCGCATCGCCCAACAGCAGTTCGGGACTAAAGTCTTCTTTGCCTTTGCTAATGTCTAAGTATTTGAGGGAGTTTTTTCCAGTGACGGTCGCTTTGCCCCAGTCGTGCCGTTCGGAGTGCAACCGGCTTTGGAAAGCATAGGCGGCGGCCAGAAAAAAGGCAGCTTCCGGGTCTTCCTTGTCTTTCTCAAACATACGGTCGGCTTTGGCAATGGCGGTATCCATATAAGCCATAAATTTGCCGTCGTATTGTTTGTCCGGGATATTGGGTATGATCTTCCACCACTCGCTCAGCCCCAGCAGAAAATAAGGCAGCGGATGCCAGTCATAGGACTGTTTGATCCAGCGAAACTGCCGCTCGGCGCGGACAAACTTAAAGTTATACATATCGTTGACCGCCTGGGTGGCATCGATCTGCACGTTCATGTCCAGCAGCAGCGGCTTCTTTTTGGTTTCTGCAGCGTGAGGCTGCGCCTGGTCCCGAATGCTTTCGGGATGGGCGGCATCCCGCTGGGCAGCTTGCCCCGGTCGGCGCCCCGACGGATTGGTTCCGGGGGCATCCTGCTGAGAAACTTCCAGTTGGGCGTAGGAGACACCGACCGTAAAGTTTAGCAATAAACAAATAAGTAGCTTCATCACTTTACAGGTATGCTTTGTCGTGTAACAACGCCAGGCACTAAAATATTTCATAGCAACGTATAAGTTTTTGTAATGAATAGAGCAGACGGCAATTTATTTACCCGCTATGCTGTTAACAACAGTAAAATCAAATAACGCCTGATACCTTATTCATCATATAATTTTTAGATATTAAAATTATATTTCTAACTTTGCAGACTTAAAGAAAAAGGGGAGAGAAAGCCATGTCATTATCGGATTATACCATTGATATTTACAAACTTTCTAATAAAGTTCACCAATATCAGTATCGTATTAATCATCATTTCTTTGAAAACTTTGCCCATAGTCCTGTCACAGAGGCAGACCTGAAAGCAGAGATCATGCTGGACAAGCAGGTAACCCTGATCACGCTTGGGTTTCATATAACGGGTACGATAGCGATGGAGTGCGACCGCAGCCTGGAAATGTTTGATCACCCTGTGGATATCCGGCAGCGGCTTCTGTTTCAGTATGGCCCGCAGGAGCAGGAACTGACCGAAGAGATGATCATGATCACCCGGGGAACGCAAAGCATAGAGGTCGCGCAGTATCTTTATGAATTTATCACTTTGGCAGTTCCTATGAAAAAGCTTCACCCCCGCTACGAAAAGGACGGAAATCCTTTTGTAGACGGAGAGGTGGTGTATACTTCCGATACCCGGCCGGCAGAAAAAAACCATACGCCGGAAGAGGACAGTGTAGATCCCCGCTGGAGTATTCTGAAAAAATTCAAGCAATAACGCTCATTAACTGAAACTGAATAAAAGATGGCACATCCAAAACGAAAGATATCGAAATCGAGAAGAGATAAAAGAAGGACGCATTATCAGGCAACCCCCAAAAATATTGCGATCTGCCCCACCACAGGCGAGCCTCATCTGTATCACAGAGCCCATTGGTATGAAGGTAAGCTGTACCACAAGGGCAAGGTTGTGATGGAAAAAGAAGAATTAGCCTAAGCTCTATGAAGATTGCACTGGATGCAATGGGTGGAGATTTTGCTCCCGATGCTACTATTGAGGGCGTAGGTTTAGCGCTTCCGGCACTTCGCCAGGGCGACCAGATCGTTCTGATCGGCGACAGGGCAGTGATAGAAGAACAACTTTCGCAAAAAGGTATACGCTCTCCTCTGGTAGAGATCGTCCATGCGAAGGAAACCATCGGTATGGACGAGCACCCTACCAAAGCCTTTACGCAGAAGCCTGACTCGAGTATTGCTGTAGGGTTCCAGCTTTTGCAGGACAATACTGTACAAGCCTTTTGCAGTGCCGGCAACACGGGGGCTATGCACGTAGGCGCTATGTTCTCCGTGAAGCCCTGCCCGGGCATCATCCGTCCCGGCATTGCCGGTTTTGCTCCCCGCGAAGATGGAAGCTACGGCGTGATCCTGGATGTAGGTGCCAACGCCGATGTGAAGCCCGAGATCCTGGAACAATTCGGTGAGATAGGCTCGCTCTACGCCCAGCACGTGTTTGGCATGGACCGTCCCAAGGTAGCGATCATCAACATGGGGGAAGAAGAGCAAAAAGGAACGGTGATCGCACAGAATGCCTACCAGCTATTGAAAGCTAATAGCCGTATTCACTTTGTCGGCAATATAGAGGGCAGAGACATTTTCACACATAAGGCAGATGTGATGGTCTGCAACGGCTATACCGGCAACATCATTCTGAAAATGGCGGAATCTATTTACGACCTGCTGCACAAAAGATCTATTTCCGATCCGTTTTTTGATAAACTCAACTATGAAGCCGTAGGGGGCAGCCCTATCCTGGGTGTCAACGCCAATGTGATCATAGGACATGGGGTATCGAGCGGGTTGGCGATCAAAAATATGCTGCTCCTGTCTGATAAAATGGCAGAGACCGGTATCCATCTTAAAATTCGTGATGCTTTTGGTAAATAATACGCCCGCGGCCCCAGGTATCCCTAACTTTAAATCTAACGAACATGACGCAAAAAAGAGCAGCGATTACCGGCGTAGGAGGTTACGTTCCAGAAGATATTCTTAGCAACAAGGAACTGGAAACCATCATAGATACCACCGATGAATGGATCACTTCGCGTACCGGTATCAAAGAAAGACGTATCCTGAAAGGGAAAGACCAGGGCACCTCCGTGATGGCGACCAAAGCCGTAGAGGAACTGCTGCAGAAAACCGACACCCCCGCCAGCGCCATCGACCTGATCATCTGTGCGACCACCACCCCGGATATGATCTTTCCGGCAACTGCCAACCTGATTGCTGACAATATTGGCGCGACCAACGCTTTTGGATACGACCTGCAGGCAGCCTGCTCCGGCTTTCTCTACGGACTGGTCACCGGCGCCCAGTTCATTGCCTCGGGTACTTACCGCAAGGTAGTTGTCATTGGAGCCGATAAGATGTCGTCTATCATCGACTACCAGGACCGTGCTACCTGCATCATCTTTGGCGACGGCGCCGCCGCTGTGATGCTGGAGTCTACTGAAGAACCTTACGGCCTGATGGACGCCTTCCTGCGGTCGGATGGCAGCGGCGCCCCACACCTGCACCTGAAAGCGGGCGGCAGTCGGCGTCCGGCGACCATAGAGACTGTCACGGCGCGCGAACATTTTGTACACCAGGAAGGTGCGGCTGTCTTTAAGTATGCTGTCAAGCATATGGCAGACGTCTCTGCCGAGATCATGAAAAGAAACCACCTGAGTGCAGACGACATAGCCTGGCTGGTGCCGCACCAGGCTAACAAGCGCATCATCAACGCCACGGCCGACCGTATGGGCATCGGCTACGACAAAGTTATGTACACCATTCATAAATATGGTAACACCACCAGCGGCACCATACCGCTGTGTTTGTGGGACTATGAATCTACACTAAAAAAAGGCGACAACCTGGTGCTGGCTGCCTTTGGCGGCGGGTTTACCTGGGGCGCCGCCTATGTCGTCTGGGGATACGACGGCTGACCACCTATTTGTATATCTTTACAGATTGGCAAACAACACGAACAACCGATAACTTATGGCAACAACAGCAGATTTCAGAAACGGTCTTAATATAGAATACAACAACGACCTGTACACTATCGTAGAATTTCAGCACGTCAAACCGGGCAAAGGAGGCGCTTTTGTGCGCACCAAACTCAAAAGCCTGACCAATGGAAAAGTCATAGAAAATACTTTCAACGCAGGCGTAAAGATCACTACGGCACGGATTGAAAGAAGACCGCACCAGTATTTATATAAAGACGACCTGGGCTATCATTTCATGGATAGCAACACATTTGAGCAGATCAGCATACAGGAGGATAAAATAAATGCTCCGGAATTTTTGGTAGACGGGCAGGAAGTCGATATTATTGTACACGATGAGACTGAGACGGTGCTGGGTTGCGAGCTTCCTGCTTTTGTGGAGATGACTGTCACGTATACGGAGCCGGGCATCAAAGGAGATACAGCAACCAACACCACCAAACCGGCTACCCTGGATACGGGCGCCGTGATACAGGTGCCTCTTTTTATAGACCAGGACGAAAAAATCAGAGTGGATACACGAACCAAATCATATTACGAAAGAGTAAAATAACGCCTATGAAAGCCACCGAAATACAGGAGCTTTTAGGCTTTATAGCCAATTCCGGTCTGGACGAAGTAAGTCTGGAAACCAGTGATATTAAGCTTAAAGTCAAGAAACATACTGCTGCCAAGATCAGGCAAAACTTTATCCAGCCTTCTGTGGCGGCCATGCCTGCCGACTCCACCGGGCTGGTTGCGGCTGCTAACCCTGCCTTTTCTACGCAGGAAACCAGCAAGACAGCCGAAAGTGAGAAGTCTGCTGAAAAAGACAGTCATCTGCGCACCGTCAAATCTCCGATGATCGGTACCTTTTACCGCTCTCCGAACCCCGACTCCGAACCGTTTGTACAAGTCGGCGACAGGATCAATGCCGGGCAGGCGGTTTGTATCATAGAAGCCATGAAGCTTTTTAATGAAATAGAATCGGAGTTTTCGGGTACTATCGTCAAAGCCCTGACAGACGATGCCTCACCGGTAGAGTACGACCAGCCGCTGTTTTTGATAGACCCTTCCTGATTGTCCATTGTTAATGCTCTGCTGCTTTGTTTAAAAAAATATTAATTGCCAACCGGGGGGAAATCGCCCTGAGAGTGATCCGCACCTGCCGGGAGATGGGTATCCATACCGTCGCGGTGTATTCTACTGCCGACAAAGACAGCCTGCACGTACGTTTTGCCGACGAAGCCGTATGTATCGGTCCGCCCGCCAGCAGCGCCTCTTATCTTAACATTCCTAATATCATTGCGGCAGCCGAAATCACCAACGCTGACGCCATCCACCCCGGCTATGGCTTCCTGTCGGAGAATGCGGAGTTCTCCCGTATCTGCGAGGAGTACAACATCAAATTTATTGGCCCTAGCCCTGAAATGATCCAGAAGATGGGCGATAAGGCCACCGCCAAAGCCACCATGCAGCAGGCGGGCGTGCCGACCATTCCGGGTTCCGAGGGCTTGCTCAAAAACATAGACCACGGCTTATCCGTAGCGCAGCAGGTAGGGTATCCTGTCATCCTGAAAGCTACCGCAGGAGGCGGCGGCAAAGGGATGCGCATTGTGAGGAATGAACGCGACTTTAAAAAAGCCTGGGACGACGCCCGCCGCGAGGCCAGCGCCTCTTTTGGCAATGACGGTCTTTATTTAGAGAAATACGTAGAAGAGCCCCGCCACATAGAAATACAGATCGTCGGCGATCAGACGGGGCGCGCCTGCCACCTTTCTGAAAGAGACTGCTCTATACAACGCCGGCATCAGAAACTGCTGGAAGAAACGCCCTCCCCTTTCCTGGACAAAAAGCTGCGCGACAAGATGGGCGCTGCCGCCGTTGCCGGGGCAGAAGCCATAGGCTACGAAGGGGCGGGCACCATTGAGTTTCTGGTAGATAAACACCGCAACTTTTACTTTATGGAGATGAACACCCGCATCCAGGTAGAGCATCCCATCACGGAAGAAGTCACTAACTTTGATCTGATCAAAGAGCAGATCAAGGTAGCCGCTGGCACCAAGATATCGGGCAAAAACTATTATCCTACGATGCACGCCATAGAGTGTCGCATCAACGCCGAAGACCCGGCACATGGCTTCCGCCCCAGCCCCGGCAGGATCACCAACCTGCACCTGCCCGGCGGACATGGCGTACGGATAGACAGCCACGTATACGCCGGTTATACCATCCCACCCAACTACGACTCTATGATCGCCAAGCTCATCGTGAGCGGACAAACCAGGGAGGAGGCGGTCACCCGCATGAAAAGAGCCTTACAGGAATTTGTCATTGAAGGCATAAAAACCACCATTCCCTTCCACATCAAGCTGATGGACGACGAAAACTTCAAAGCCGGTAAGTTTACCACTGCGTTTATGGAGACTTTTGACTTGTCGGATATAGCGGATTATGCTTAGGGCTGGAAGGAGAATAAGAACTGGCTTGCTTTGTTTTGTTCCTCATTTGTTTTATTTCTCCTATTACGGGATACCTCATAAGGAAACATGAACAAAGAACCTAAAAACGCTACCCTTACGCTTTACAACCTGGATAATATGAAGGTGGAAATTTTCTGGCAAACGGTCATCTGCCAGAAAGTAGTGGACAGCTATCGGGAGGACTTATCTAAGGAAGGTTGAGGTGTTACAGTTTTGCCGGACAGTAGACTTGCTTAGTTCAAAGATATAATTTATTGATTTACTTTTCCAAACTGTTGTTGTTGCCCTGTGGAAATGTGGGTAACTCGCCGGGACGCCGGGCGATAGAGTTATCCATAT
>JBBSNI010000081.1:0-17023 GCA_038232695.1 Cytophagales bacterium | reverse complement strand
TTCAAACGTTCTTTGGTCTTGATGGCTGTAGGAGGCAATTTGGAGCGAATCCAGCAGCAACTGCTGGTCCTGGTAGCGCACATAGAGATCATGAAACCGGGCAGTACCCGCGATACTGTCTATGGTGAGTCCATGCGTATTGGTTTGCATGGTGGTACTGACAAAAGCAAATTCTTTGGTCAGATGGATAGCCTGAAGAAAAGCAGTATCAAGTTTTACGTCCAGCACCACATCTTCTTTATCATCCTGGAGGTCAACGGTGCCGGAGGCTTCAAGCTTGAGGTTAGGGTCGTGGATGCTAAGGTTGCCCTCAAAAAAAGCAGCCCCCAGCCGGGCATCAGTCTGTATGTTAGTAAAGTTGTAATGGTTGACCCCTAAATATTTAAAGGTAGCTTTCAGGTTAACATCAGCATCTTCCAATGTGATCCCCTTACCGCTGATCTGCCCCTTGAAGGTGGTGTTTTGTAGCAGATCGGGCCGCTTGGAGATCGTGCCCAGGTCAAAGTCGCGCAGCGCCAGCTTGCCGGAGTACTCGGGAAGCTTGCCCTCGAGCTTCAGGTTAATGTCTGAGACGATGCCGCCCAACTGGGTATCGAAGGCACCGTTAGCTACAAAGTCGTTGGGAAAGCCTACAAACTCGCCGTTGAAACGTACTGTCCCAAACAGCTGGGCGTCCTGGTAAGCCTTGGGGTTATCAATATATTGCTCCAGGTCGCGCACGTCTACCACAGACCTTTTCAGGTCAAGGTCTATAAATGTTTCTTTGAAATTGGGCAGTCCGTCGAAGTTTACATCACCCATCAGGTGGCTTTGCGCGCCGAAGTCAAAGATAAAGTCTTTGACCGAGAAGCTGACCACTTTCCCTTTGAACTTGCCGCTTACGGCATAAAATTCATTATAGCGTTTCAGAGAGGGGGCAAAAAGCGATAAGTCTTTGGAGTGAATTTTTGTTTTGTCAATGTTGGCCACAATGGTCACGCTATCATTGAAATAACTCAGGGCAGACTTGTCTTTGTAATGCAAAACCACCGAGTCGCGCAGCGTCGTATTGCCTGCATACAAATTAAAATGACTGAAAACCATCGTCTCGTCCGTCATGCGGTAAAAGCCCGTAAAATCATGGATAGTAAAGTCATGGACAGGCTCTACGGCAGTCATCCGTTTGATGTTGATATCAAAAGTATCAGACACGGTTCGTAGGTCTTCTATATCTCCATTGATCTGTTTGAGCTCAAAATGATTGTAATCAAACTGATCCGTCAGAAAGGGTTTGCCCGGATCAAAAAAGCTGAAATCTGCCTGGCGCAACTGGACTTTGTCGATGCGAAAAACGGCCGGGGGGCGGTTCGGATTGGGATGCTTGCTTTTGGTCAGCTCTTTGATAGCCATGACAAAGTCGGTCATGTTCAGGGTGTTATCGACCGTATCTTTGTACAGATGTACCTGGGCGCCCCGGATTCGTGCTTCATCTAATTGTATATCGCGCACATCCAGGAACGAACTGATGTTAAAGTCAACCGATAGCTGCTCTACCATGATCATCTCCCGCTGTTGCTGATCCAGCACCAACACGCTGTCAAAGACCATGGTATCGAACCATTTGATGTGAACGCGCCGGATGGAAGAGGCAAAACCTGTTTTTTCGGTAACGGTGCGGGAGAGTTTTTGTACGATCCGTGTTTGTACGTAGGGGAGTTGCAAGGCGATCACCGCCAGCGCCAGCACCGCAAAAACAACGGTGACAGACCACAGCACTGTCCTGGCTAATGTTTTTTTAATACCTTGCGTGTTTCCTTTCTCCTTCTTCAAACTCGTAGCGAATGGATTCTATTGTATATGCTCATAACGAAAAAAGACCCATCACCATATTGGCGATTGAGTCGTCTTGCGACGAAACCTCAGCATCTGTCATTTCTGATGGCAAAATACTGAGCAACATCGTGGCTACGCAGTCGGTACACCAACAATATGGCGGTGTGGTGCCCGAACTGGCTTCCCGCGCGCATCAGCAACATATTGTGCCGGTGGTGCATCAGGCGTTGCGCCAGGCAAATATAACAAAAACTATGCTTTCTGCAGTAGCTTTTACCCAAGGTCCCGGATTATTAGGCGCTTTGCTCGTAGGCGCTTCTTTTGCCAAGTCGCTGGCTTTTGGGCTGGATATTCCACTCATTGGTGTTCATCACATGCAGGCGCACATTTTAGCCCATTTTATAGACGACCCCAAACCGGCTTTTCCCTTCCTTTGTCTGACCGTCAGCGGCGGGCATACGCAAATTGTACAAGTCCATGACTACCTGGATATGGAAATCCTGGGCGAAACCCAGGACGATGCCGTAGGCGAAGCTTTTGACAAGATCGCCAAAACATTAGGACTGGCTTACCCGGGTGGCCCGTTGATCGACCGCCTGGCACAGCAGGGCGACCCGCACCGTTTTACCTTTCCGGATACGGTCATGTCTGGTCTGGACTATTCTTTTAGCGGTATCAAAACGGGTTTTCTAAACTTTTTAAGACAGGAGCAAAGCCAGGACCCGGCTTTTGCAGAGAAGCATATGAACGATCTGTGCGCCGGTATTCAATACAAGCTCGTGGATATGTTGCTCGAAAAGCTACAGGAAGCTGCCGCCCGGACAGGCATCCGGAGCGTAGCCATTGCCGGCGGCGTAGCGGCCAACTCAGCGCTTAGGAAAAGGCTTTCGGCGATGGCGCAGGAAAAAGACTGGCAAACCTATATTCCGGCGTTTGAATATTGCACGGACAATGCTGCGATGATCGCTATGACGGCTCACTTTCAATATTTGCACGGCGATGCAGCAAGCCTGCGGGTGCAGCCCGACCCTAGGCTGCGCTTCGGACGTTGACAACAGACCAGAGGTTTTTTTCTTCCTTGAGCATTGAATATTGAGTGCGCCCGGCGCCCGGTTGAATATTTTAAACACTCAACACTCAAGGAAAAAGGGATTATACTATATTGATCGCTGCGGTTTTGGCTTTTGAACGACCACACCTTCGGGAATGATCTGCATGAGCACGGGATAAGTCAGCAGCGTTTTGGGAATGGCCTGGAGCATCGCACCAGGTATTGCTTTAATGGCTTCTGTCAGGCCCTGCTGCACTTTTTGTTTTTCCTCGTTGGTCAGCTTTTCCTGGCTGGCTTTCATCAGCAGTTTCAAAAGAGTAGGATTGCCTTTTATCTGCCGGGTAAGCGAAGCTTTGTGTTTGTCCAGCACGGACGCCATTTTTTCTAAGGTTTGCGTTTGCAAAACAGTAAAGTGCTCAGGGTCTTGCAAGAATTCCATCTGCTGCCAGTGGCTGACTATAAAGCTCTCCACAGAAAGCAGGCTGCTACTGACTTCTTCTTTGCCCAACCCTAACTTTTTGCTAAGCAGGACAATGAATTTCTTTTCTCCCCGGTTAAGCAGTTTGTCCGCATAGACCACCAGCAGCGCCAACTCAAAAGTATACTTTTTTAGTATGCGCGAGCCGATGGGGTACAGGTTGAGTTGGCTTAAAGGTTCCGGGCTTTCCAGGTATTGCTCGCAAAACGACTGCGCTCTTGCAGAAAACATGGCTGCTTTGGTAAAATACTTCAGCAAGTTTTTTTCTTCGGGTTCTATCGTGTCATTGGCCATGGCAGCAGCAGCAATGATCTTGAAGATCAAAAGCCGCATGGCTTCGTGGGTTTCAGCCATACGATTGTTTTCATCTATTGTTTTTTCGGCATGTACCCACTGCCCAAAATAATATACATCCAAAAACATGAGGCTGGTGTTGAAAAATTCAAACCAGAAGTTTCCTATATGGCTTTCTTTGTTAAGCTTGCTCTCCAGCACAAACTCTGACAATTCGAGTCCTCTTCTTTGCCGGTAATAAAACCAACGGCGCTGGCGTGTCTCCCATCCCTGGTACACCGACTGGTAGAATTTGCCGATCAGCAAAGCCGCATCCAGCAGCGCATCAGCCATATCGACGGCGTTTTCCATCGATTGGTAGCGCGAAGAGGTCAGTGCGCTGCGCAGGAAGCTTTCCAGCAGTATAACCTTGGTTTTGTCGGCTTGCGGCGTGGCGTCCAGCCTCAGGGCGCGCACCAGCGATTTGTTTTCCAGCGGCAGGGTGGCGGGGTATCCGTACATCAGTCCGGTAGGCTGCAAAAGCTCGTACAGGAAAGTTTCAGGATGTTGTTGGGCATTTTCTTCGTCAGCGCCTAGAGGTGTTGCTGTTGCGGCGGACAGTAGTTTGTCAAACTCTTTGTGCAAAGCGTACTGGTTTCTGAGATGTAAATAGCGGGCAATCCAGCCTTTTTCGTAAAATTTCATACGTAAGAATGAGGTGTTGTGCGCCAAAATTAGCAAAAACCGTACGGGAAAAATGTTGACTTTTGGTTAGAACAATACAGTTTTGACCGGGAGCTAATTGTGCAGATTTTATGTTAACATCAGGCGTTATACCCAAAGAAAAGCGGTCTTATCTTCGTTCTGATCAGGTAAAGTGCGGTGTCTCCTCCTGGTTTTTTCGACAGGTTGGTGCTGAATTCTTTGGGTATCCTCCAAAACCGCCTTATATTAGACGTCGGAAATTTAGTGTGGAGCCCTTAGTTTTTTTACATGGCGCAGAAAAGTCAACCCAGGTTTTCTAAAAAGATCAATATCAGGAACCGGAAAGCCGGTTTTGAGTACCAGTTTCTGGATCAGTATGTGGCAGGCATCGTGCTGACGGGCACGGAGATCAAGTCGGTGCGTGAAGGCAAGCTGACGCTTGGGGAGGCTTTTTGTTATTTCAGCAACGGCAGGCTGTTTGTCAAACAGATGCATATTTCGCCGTATACGCAGGGGACGCACTACAACCACGACCCTGCACGCGAACGCAAGCTGCTTTTGAAAAACGGTGAGCTAAAAAAGCTGGAAGCAAAGTCCAAAGAACAGGGGCTGACCATCGTGCCAACCCGGCTTTTTATCAATGACCGGGGGTGGGCTAAATTAGAGATCGCCCTTGCCAAAGGAAAGAAACTTTATGATAAGCGTGAGAACCTCAAAGAGAAGGATATGAAGCGGGAGATGGACAAAATCAGAGTATAACAATGTTTTAATAGGTGCATCAATGAACCAAGGAGTATTGCTTTTGAACCAGGATTACAGCCCGCTGACGATATGTTCTATGGAAAGAGCCTTTATCATGGTCTTTCTCAAAAAAGCGGAATTGCTGACAGAAGCCGAAGACCAGGCGATCCGGACCGTGACCAAGGTGTATCCTATGCCTGCCGTGATCCGTCTGTTCAACTATATCCATCTGCCTTACCGCGGCGTGGTGCTGACCCGGCAGAATATTTTCAAAAGAGACAAGTTCAATTGCCAGTATTGTGGCTCGGCCAAGAACCTGACGCTGGACCACGTGCTGCCCCGTTCTAAAGGCGGCAACTCTTCCTGGTTCAACCTGGTGACGGCCTGCCAGCGTTGCAACACCTACAAAGGCAACCGCACCCCCGAAGAAGCCGGTATGCTCCTCAAAGGCAAACCCCACAAACCTACGTACCTGATGTTCCTGCGCGACTGCTCCGGCACCATCCGCAAAGAATGGATGCCTTTCTTGCAGACCAGGGCGAAGGTGTAATACATCTGCCGATGTATATTTGTATGTGAGGTGACAATGTAATTTTTCTTGGCAAACCCAACGGTTTCTTGTTTTACAAAGCTGGATTTTTGTGTGATTCTGTTGAAAAGACAAGCGTGACGCTTTTCAGTAGTATTCATTTTAACCAAATCCAGATTTATTATGAAATTAACTTATGTATTTTCTCAGAAAACAAAAACCGGCTTAGTGGTTTTAGCGATGCTGGGCTGTATGAGTGGCTGTCAGAAGGAGGATGAGGTTGTATCCTCTTCTACTAAAACACAAACAGAAGAAATTACCAGCGAGGAAGCCGTCGCCGATGATATCTTTGAAGACACCGATGAAATCAGTCTGGAAGCCATCGTTGTTGCTGAAAATGGCAGACTGCAAGCAGATAGTGTGGTGCGTTCTGCTTGTACGTCTTATACGGTAGAGCGTTCTGGTAACTACTCCAAAACTGTAACTCTCACCTTTGAAGAGGGTTGTGCAGGAACTATTGGTAGGGAAAGAAGTGGCGTTATTATTGTAAACCGCGCTATAGATTCTGAAGATTCTACCTATACCGTTACTACTACTTTTCAGAACTTTTCCATCAATGGTAAGAAGATTGAAGGTACGAGAACGATGGTTTTTGCCGCAGAAGATAATGCTTTGGCAAGTATTACTGTAATTTTGACAGGTGGTAAAGTTACTTTGGAAGATGGTAAGGTGATTACCAGAAGTGGAGCATTTACTAAAACGATAGACAGAAAAACCGGAGAAATCAGCTTGGAAGGTTCTGCACAAGGGATTACCAGGGCAGGCGTTGCCTATACGGCTGCTATTGTTGAACCAGTCGTCTATAAAAGGTCATGTGCCGGGGAAGGTGTCTTCATGGCTGTTCAAGGCAAAAAGAGTATCACCCGGGAAGGAAAGTTTGACTTTACAGTTGATTACGGAACTGGAACCTGTGATAAGTTAGTTACCGTAAATGCTGAAGGAAAGAGTTATGCGGTAGAAGTTAATATTACAAAAAAATAAGGCTGACGTTTTTACTGATACAATGTTGCTATTGGCTCTTGGTTTAGCATTAACCAAGAGCCAATGTTTTATGATGACTTACTTCAACACCTCTTTTACCTTCTGCGCTGCATCTTTGAGCAAAATAGCAGAATAGACTTTCAAGCCGGAATTTTCAATGATCTTGGCGCCTTCCTCGGCGTTGGTGCCTTGCAGGCGTACGATAATAGGTACCTCGATGTTGCCTATGTTTTTATAGGCTTCCACCACACCATTCGCTACGCGGTCGCAGCGGACGATGCCGCCGAAGATATTGATCAGGATGGCCTTCACGTTGGGGTCTTTCAGGATGATGCGGAAGCCTGCCTCTACAGTCTGGGCATTGGCGCCGCCGCCTACATCCAGGAAGTTAGCCGGTTCGCCGCCGGAGAGCTTGATAATATCCATCGTAGCCATCGCCAATCCGGCGCCATTGACCATACAGCCTACGTTGCCATTCAGCTTGACATAGTTCAGCCCCGACTTACCGGCTTCCACCTCCAGCGGGTCTTCCTCGGTCACGTCGCGCAGTTCGGCTAAGTCCGGGTGGCGGTAGAGGGCATTTTCATCTAAGTTTACCTTAGCGTCTACGGCCAGGATTTTATCATCGGAAGTCCTGAGTACCGGGTTGATTTCAAAAAGAGCGGCATCTGCCCCGGTGTAGGCTTCGTAGAGCGACTGTATGAACTTCACCATTTCTTTAAAAGCCTTGCCTTCCAGCCCCAGGGCAAAGGCGACTTTCCTCGCTTTAAAAGGTTGCAGACCTACGCCCGGATCAATCCATTCTTTGATAATTTTTTCGGGTTGTTCTTCGGCCACGGTCTCTATATCCATACCGCCTTCGGTAGAAGCAACGATCATATTGCATCCTTTGGAACGGTCTAACAAGACGCTGAGGTAATACTCTTTGGGCTTACGGTCTCCGGTAGGGTAGTACACATCTTCGGCAATCAGCACTTTGTGGACTTTTTTCCCTTCTTTGCCGGTCTGCGGTGTAACGAGTTGCATACCCAGTATCTGTTTGGCTATCTCTTTTACCTCATCGCGTTGTTTGGCTAATTTGACACCGCCACCCTTGCCTCTGCCGCCGGCATGGATCTGGGCTTTGACCACATAGGCCGGGGTACCCGTTTCGGCGTGTAGTTTACGGGCAGCGTCGACGGCTGCTTCAGGCGTATCTACCACGATGCCTTCCTGTACTTTGACGCCATAACCTTTCAGCAGGTTTTTGGCTTGATATTCATGTATATTCATGCTTGAAAAATTTTTTCACGAATCTATCAAAATTAAATCTTAATTTTAAAATTTAATTAAAAATCTCCCATGTTAAAGGCAGAAGGTATTGTAAAAACCTATGGAAACCTGAAAGTTCTCAAATCTATTGACCTTCTTATCGAAAAAAGCAAGATCATCTCCATTGTAGGAGCATCGGGCGCTGGTAAAAGTACCTTGCTGCACATCCTGGGCACCCTGGACCGGCCCGACAAAGGCAAAATATTTCTGGACAACCTGGATTTGACATTGCTGAAAAACAATGATCTGGCACAGTTTCGCAACAAAAACATAGGGTTTATCTTCCAGTTCCATAATCTGTTGCCTGAGTTTACCGCCCTGGAGAACGTCTGCATCCCTGCTTTTCTGTCGGGCAATAAGCATGAAAAAGATATCAAAGACCGGGGGGAAGAACTGCTCAAGCTGCTGGGAATCTATGAGCGCAAAAGCCACAAACCTTCGGAAATGTCGGGCGGAGAGCAGCAACGCACGGCCGTGGCCAGGGCACTGATGAACAATCCTGCTATCATTTTTGCCGACGAGCCCAGCGGCAACCTGGATTCTAAAACAGCCAACGATCTGCATGAATTATTTTTTGAACTGCGCCGCGAATTAGGACAAACCTTTGTCATCGTGACCCACAACCAGGAACTGGCGGCTATGGCTGATCAGAAGCTGGAGATCAAAGATGGCATGATTGTGAGCCATTATTAGTTTTCAAATATGGTACTCAAATATGATTTTTTAAATACGCTATGCGCTGGCGCTGCCATTTTACTTATTAAAATGATGATTAAAAACCAATAATATCTTTGGTGGTCAATATTTATTGGATTAAATTAAGGGCTTCGAACTTTTAAGGCGCATATCATTTTTCTTAGATGCCGAAAGGTGTAAATTTGCAGCCCGAACCTAAAGATTAACCAATGAATATCAAAGGAAAATCCATACTGATCGTAGAGGACGAAGCAAGCCTTCGCGGATTGCTTGCCAAAATACTAAGTTTAGAAGGGTTTACTATTTTTGAAGCAGGAGATGTAGCCACCGGCAAAGATATTTTAAAGACAGTCGCTATCCATGTGGTACTGACCGACGTGATGCTGCCCGACTCTAACGGCATTGATTTTACTAAATTTATAAAAACCAATTACCCCCTGATAGAGGTCATCGTGCTGACCGCCTTTGGCAACGTAAAAGACGGCGTACAAGCCATGAAGCTGGGTGCTTTTGACTATATCACCAAAGGCGATGGCGACGAAAAGTTGCCTATGATCGCTTCCAAAGCCCTGGAGAAAGCGGAGATCAACCGGCAAATGCAGGAGATTGACCTGCAACAGGGCGAAAAATCCAGCTTTGGCAAGTTCATCGGCAAATCGGAAGCTATGCGGAAAACCCTGGAGTTAGCCAAAAAGGTGGCCGTCACTGATACGACGGTGCTGCTGCTTGGAGAGACAGGCACGGGCAAAGAACTGCTGGCAGAAGCCATTCACCAGGCCAGCCGCCGGCGCAAAGGACCTTTTATCACCATCAACTGCGCGGCTATTCCCAAAGATTTGCAGGAATCCGAACTCTTCGGACATAAAAAAGGCTCCTTCACCGGTGCCCAGGCCGATAAGAAAGGCTACCTGGAAGTAGCCGACCGCGGCACTATCTTTTTAGATGAATTAGGCGAGATGAGCCCCGACCTGCAAGCCAAACTATTGAGGGCTTTGGAAAACCGCGTATTCAACCGGGTAGGCGATACCGAACCCATTCCCGTAGACATCCGGGTGATTGGCGCGACCAACAAAAACCTGGTAGAAAATGAAGAGAACGGCTTCCGCAGAGACCTGTATTACCGCCTGAGCACCTTTGCTATCGAACTGCCGCCTTTGCGCGAACGGATAGAAGATATCAGCGTCCTTTCCCTGCATTTTATGAGAGAGATGGCCGGCAAAGCCCACCGGGAGATCAACACGATTGACCCTTCTTTTTTGCATTGTCTTAAAAACTACCACTGGCCGGGTAATATCCGGGAGCTAAGAAACGTCATGGAGCGCGCCATCATCCTGGCCGATGAACCTTCTCTTCAAGCCAGCACCCTGCCCGACAGCATCCTGAAACTGGAAACCAGCCTGGTCGCAGAAAATGCGATGCACGAAACCAACGGAAACAGGCATGAGCCTCGTAATGGTAACCTGGACCTGAAATCCAAAGAGCAGGAGCACATCATGCGGGTGCTGAACCTGGTGAAAGGCAACAAGTCGGAAGCCGCCAAAAAGCTCGACATCGGGCTGGCCACGCTATACCGCAAGCTGAAAGAATACAACTTAGGCTAAATGCCACAAGCTCATACTGATAATATATTATCGTTTTGATAAGCTTCTGCTTTTCTTATTTACTTTTTTAAGTTATTACCAACAGTAGATCAATTTTTGCTTAACCTGTCCTGAGCCAAATGCCCAACAATATAAGATTTTTTGGCCTTTCATCGTACTATCAGAAGATGAAGATAAGAACTCAGATATTCTCAGGTTTTTTGTTGATCCTGCTGCTGACTTCCGTTCTGGCAGGCGTTACCATCTACTATCTGAGCAACCTGGGAAATGCTTCCAACAAAATTTTGGAAGAGAACTACCGCTCCATCAAATCTTCTGAGGAAATCGTCATTTCTTTGGCCAAAATTGACCAGATACTTTCCAAAATCTGTCTGGGCGACCACTACGACGACTCCACCCTGGTACAAATTCTGAAAAATGAGCAGGGCATTCTCCAAACCAATCTTACCATGTGCCGGAAGCAGGCCAGCAATGAAGAGGAAGCTGCCCTGGTCAAACAGATAGAAAAAGACTGGCAGAAGTACAGCGATAATATTGCTACCTTTAAAAATACGACCGACCCAGTGGGGCTTTATTTTACCGTATTGCAGCAACAAAACGAAATGGTCCGGGAAAACGTAGTGCAGTTTGCCGCCATCAACCATAAAGACCTGAGCGCCAAAGATGAGTTTGCCCAATCGCTTTATTTCCGCTCTAAGATCTACGTATTTCTGATCATGGTGCTGGTGTTGCTCATCGTTGGCTGGGCGGTGTACCGGGTGCCGCACGAAATTGTCAAACCTATCACCAAGATCACCGAAAAGATCAGGGGCATCTCCCAGGGAGAGTACCAGCAGCAGATCGAAGTAGACTCCCGCAGCGAGTTAGGCGACCTGACCAAAGCTTTCAACGTGATGGCTGTCCGCTTGCAGGAGTTCGAGAAGATGAACATAGAAGAAGTGCAGGCGCAAAAAAGCCGGATGGAATCTATCATCAAAAGCCTGAACGATGGCTTGATCATCTTAAACGAAAAAGGCGAGATCATCCTGGTCAACAGCACCGGCAAAGCGCTGATCGGACTGGACGAAAAACAGTTGATCGGCAGGCGAATGAAAGGGCTGGCGCGGCACAACGAAGTGCTCAGAGAGATTGTTGCCTCGCTGGAGAGCCAGGAAAAGACCCATGTGGAGAGACACAGTTTTCTTAAAAACGTTAACCAGGAAGGCAGAAGCTCCTTTTATGCCAAAGATATTGTCAAAGTATACAGCAATGACGAGTCGGTCAGAAAGTTTATCGGCTATATCATTACGCTGAAAGATATTACCTCTTTCAAAGAGTCTGACGAAGCCAAAACGAACTTTATTGCGGTCGTTTCGCACGAGCTCAAAACACCGCTTTCTGCCCTCAACATGAGCCTGATGCTGCTGCGCGACACCCGCTTCGGCACGCTCAACGAGGAGCAGACCAAGATCACGACCTCTATGAAGCGCGAGGTACAGCGGCTGGTCAATATGGTCACTGAGTTGCTCGATCTGTCTAAGGTAGAAAGCGGCAAGATCAGCCTGGAAGAAAGCCCGGTATCTCCGCAGATACTGATGGAATACGCGCTGGCGCCGGTAGAAGCCAAATTCGCCGAAAAAGGGGTGGATATCATCAAAGACTTTGAAGACGACCTGCCGGATGTATACGTAGACCCCGAAAAAATTTCCTGGGTGCTGATCAACCTCATGACCAATGCCATCCGGTATTCTAAGGAAGGGAGCCGCGTGATCCTTACGACCAAAAGATACCAGCAGGAAGTAGAATTTGGTGTAGAAGACTTCGGTCCCGGCATTGCCAAAGACGATCTCAAACGGGTATTCAACAAATTTGTACAGCTACAAACCAACGGCAAAAAGAACAAGCACGGATTAGGATTGGGGCTGGCTATTTCCAAAGAAGTAGTAGAAGCCCACGGCGGCGAAATATCCGTCAGCAGCGAGTTAGGGGAGGGCAGCCGCTTTTTCTTCCGGGTGCCGCTCGAGCCTGCTACACAATCTGAAGCAGCTAAGAAACCAAGCGTACAGATCGGGGTTGTCTCTTAATGGTGATCTCGCAAGGCGTACGCTACATGCTGCTGGCTACTTTCCTGTTTTCGTGCATGAATGCGCTGGTCAAGGCAGTACCCCACATTCCGGCGGTAGAAGTGGTTTTTTTCAGGTGCGTGGTGTCGCTGGTGATGAGTTACGTAACGCTCAGGTCGCAGCGTATTCCTGTATTGGGCAATAACAAACTTCTGCTCATTGCCCGCGGCTTGTCGGGTGCGCTCGCTTTGGTACTCTATTTCAGCCTGTTGCAGCAGATACCGTTTGCCACAGCGCTCACCTTATCGTTTTTGTCGCCGATCTTTACGGCGGTCCTGGGCATTTTTTTATTGAAAGAGAAAGTGCAGTCCTGGCAGTGGCTGTTTTTCCTGATCTCCTTTGGCGGCATCCTGGTCGTCAATGGTTTCGATACCCGCATGACCATGCTGCACATAGCGATGGGCGTACTGGCCGGCATAGGTTCAGGGCTGGCGTATAATATCATCAGAAAGTTACGGGAAAGCGAGCACGCGCTCGTCATTGTGATGTATTTTCCTTTGGTGACGCTGCCCATCAGCGGCTTGTACAGCATCTGGCACTGGGTGCCGCCCACCGGCTCCGATTGGTTCCTGCTGCTGGGCATTGGCGTACTGACCCAGTTTGCCCAGTATTTTATGACCAAAGCCTATCAGGCCGAGGAAGTCTCCAAGATAGCCAATATCAATTTCCTCAGTATCGTGTATGCCCTGTCTATCGGCTACCTGTTCTTTGGCGAAACCTTCAACCTGATGGCGTATGCCGGCATGGCACTGGTCATTGCAGGCGTGGTGCTGAACGTGTGGTACAAGGAAAAGATCACAAAGCGAAAGCTGGATAAAAAAGCCAGAGTGGTGTGAAATCGCTTGCTTATTCCAAACGGGCGTGGCAGAGGTTGCTGTGTTTTCTTTGCAACGTTGGAGATAGTTGAACAGAAATTTTTATATTTAGAAAAAATATAAAATGGATCAGGCACAAGCAATTGCCATAGCAAGAAAGTACATCGATTTTCTCCAAAATAGATTTGAAATACAGCGTACTATGCTGTTTGGTAGCTACGCAAAGGGTACCTATCATGAGGATAGTGACATAGACATTGCCATTGTCTTAAAACAGGTCGATGATATCATCGACACCCAAGCAGAATTGATGAAACTCAGACGGCAAATTGATCTAAGAATAGAACCTCACCCATTTAATGATCAGGATTTCAATAGAATGAACCCCGTAGCGAATGAAATCCTTAAACACGGCGTTGACATCCAGAACGAAAATGACTATCAGAGTTAGGCAGATGGTGTATTTTGTGGGCAGCAACATTTTCAAATCTACCTATCACTGACAACAATTTGTCTGTACATCACCAGCTTCCCTGTGTCGTTTCTCTTGCGGATGTTCAACATATTTCCTCCAAATAATCCTTGATCATTGGGTCTATTCCATCCTCCCTTAAAATGACCTACCACCATTACATGATCTTTATCGATTTCTTCAATGTCATAGAAACTGTGGTCCACAAAGAAATTAGAATCTGGCGTGTAGGTGCGCATTAAAAATGGACGTATACTATCTATACCCATTAACATTTTGGAAAAATTTGGCATATAAATTCCCTCATGATGATATCCTTCTGCACGTCCTTCGCCATTCCCAGCTTCTACATGAGTAATAACCTCACTGTTTAATGCTAATATTTCATGATCTACAGCATCCTGATCAGAAGATCGTTGAGGGGAAACGGTTTCCGGCACATTGACGGTGTAGTAAGGGACACGTTCAATAGGAATATACTCACTCGAGCCATAGCACTCTGCCTCAATCTTATAACCTTCCTTGTCTTCTTTCCAAACTACCATGTATTTGCCATGATACTCACTTTCTTCCTTTTTTAGATTCTGATAAACCATTATAAAATTTCCTATTTCAATAGCTCTATTGCTAAAAAAATCAATGTTAGCTATTTCTCTCTTGAAGTTAGTTATCTTGGTAGAAGATAACCAATTAGCATAGAAATGCTGTAAATCATTCTTTTTAAAAATTCCGAATTTATACTGCGGCAGATAAGAAACATCTGAATCGTATAAGGAAAGTAACGAGGTAACATCTTCATCTTGAGCATACCTGGTTAATTGTGCACTTAGTTCCTTGATCAATACTACATCAGTCTCCTTGTTCTTTTGCTTGTTTTCTGCTTCATAATTATGTGTTCCAGTCTCACGATATATTTTTAGTGAACCATCGTTTTGTCTTTTCCAAAGCCGGATGCCTTTTCCTTCTGCGCTGCCTGATCGTTGTGGTGCAATCCATTTCACCTTAAACTTTGCGTACTCCAGGATATAATCATCAAAATTTTCGTAACGATAAGTGTAGACTGCTATTGAGTCGATGGTTACCTCTCCACGGCTACTATACTCGATCAAATATGGTTTGATTTCGTCTATTCCTGTGACTGTCGGTTCCTGGAAGGGCATAAACTTGGGATCGCTCGTGTAAAATTCCGAACGCAAAGCGCCGTCTCTCATGCGGACATACTTTTCGTTCAAGGCATTATACGCCCTTAACTCTAAAGGAATTTTCTGATTTGAATAAACGTCTGTCTTATCAGGTTGTGTTTCTGTCAATGCAACCACTAAAGCTTCCGGGTGCTCAACCGGATGGAAAAACCCGAATGTTTCTCCTTTAAGTTTAAAGCTACCATCGGATTGTATCTTCCAGATGTTCCAATACTTTCCGTTTTGAAGTAAAACAGTATCTAATTTCAAATCAGTGTATTCTTTTTTAAAAGTTCCGATCTCCACGATGGTATTGTCAAGGCAAATGATTTCGTCGGCTGTTCTTTGGAAAGTTTTTATGTTTTGTCTTTGGAAAATTTCTTGATAGAAAACTTCAATTTCATCAATGCCATGCAGCGTAGGTTGATACTCAGGCATACTAATCGTATTTTCATCGTAGTAGACTAACAAACTTTCCAGGTCATCATTTTTTTCAGCTTCTGTCCGTATCTCAGAGAGTTCTTCAAGTTGTTGCTTAATTGCATTTGATGGTGTTGTGTCTCCTGTTTTTCTCTCTGTACACGAGCCAAAGAGAAAAAGTGAAAGGCATAAAATTGAATGTAGTTTCATGTGCTTCGTTTTTGTGTGATAGGGTAAAGAAAACGCAGCGCAATCGTTTTTCAAAAAGTATATGCTAAGCGGTAAGTTATAGTTGATGAGCGGCCATGATGGGGTGAAATAAAGCCCGGCTGTATGAAAAATGATGAGAAATACCTTTCGTCAAGTTTGGAGACCCTTTGGTCAATCTTTTCGTGCTGGTTGCATTCAGGATGAGGCAACTTACCGACAATTTGTATATATTGAGTGATAGTAAATGGCTTTCAAAGGTTCTGTAAAAATACCAAGCGTTTTGCTCAATCATCCCTCAAAATACAATTGGCTGTTTAAATACAAGCTGTATCATCTGCCCTTTTGGATGGTGTATCATTATCTATGGTGGGCGTTGGGTATTGGTAGTGCCTGGGAAGCCGTCAATAGTATATTCTTCTCTGTATATTCCTTCAAATTTATCTTCTACGTCGTCTTTCAGGCTTTTGGCGTGTATTTTAACCTCTATTTCCTGATTCCTAAGTTTCTAGAAAAAGGCAGGTATGTCGAGTACATCAGTTTACTGATCCTTACCATTCTGGGTACAACAGCCTTTATTGTTAGCGGGTATTATGTGGGCGCGTGGTGGTCTGACCGCACCTTTCTGGAACTGTACCAGGTGGAGCCAAACCGTTTTTTTCATCTGTTCAAAGCCAATGCGCTTCCTTCTACCGTCGCCAGTATGACGCTGGCCATGAGCATCAAACTGACCAAGAACTGGATACAAGCCAAGAGAAGGGAACAGTTGCTAAAAGAAGAGAAATTAGAAACAGAGTTGAAGTTTCTCAAATCTCAGTTTAACCCTCATTTTCTTTTCAATACCATCAATTCCATCTTTGTCTTGATCCATAAGAACCCAGACATGGCTTCCGAATCACTGGCTAAATTCTCGGACTTACTTAGGTACCAGCTATATGAATGCAATGAACAACAAATCCCCCTGGAACAGGAGTTGAGATATTTTGAGAACTTTTTTGAGTTGGAAAAACTAAGACAGGAACACAGCCTTGCCTTGACTTTACAAATCGGAATACCGTGTTCCGAAGACCTGACCATCGCTCCTTTCCTGCTGATGCCTTTCGTGGAAAATGCCTTCAAGCATGTATCCCGGGGAAAAGATCAGTCTTACTGGATAACAATAAACCTCCGCTTCGAGGAGCATCAATTGTATTTTGAAGTTTCCAACAGTGTTTCAGCGACAGACAGTTTGTCCGGTGAGGTTCTTCCTTACCAAGGAATCGGACTAAAAAACGTACAAAGAAGATTAGACCTGATGTACCCGGAGCAATATGATTTGGCGATACAACGTGATGATGAGCAGTTTCGGGTAAAACTTCGGTTAGCGCTGCGTAAGCAGATGATCCCGCAACTGATCACGATAGGATAAAATGCAAAACAAAAATACTGGTGTACGGGGCCGGTGCCAACGCTTCTGAACATGATTTTAAAATGTGTAACCACTGACGACGAACCATTAGCACGGGAATGTATTGCCAATTACGTAAGAGAAGTAGACTTCTTGCAACTTGTAGGAGCTGGTAATAACCCTGTTGAACTCACCCATCTG
>JBBSNI010000080.1:0-17028 GCA_038232695.1 Cytophagales bacterium | reverse complement strand
TCACCCAGGTGATGTCAGAGATCAGATATTGCTGTACCTGATAGTTTTCGTAAATATATTTGGCGACATAAGGCACCGAGCCGCCGCCATGCTCCTCCCAGCAGGTGAAAGCCAGCACACCATGCGCTAAGGTCTCGGCAACTTTCAGGGCGTTATAAATACCGATGCGGTTGTCCAGATAGGGGCTTTGGATAAACTTTTTGGTTTCTTTAAAATGAGGTTCAAAGACCAGTTCGGTGCCGCGCTCAATCCCTCTGCCAAACTTATAAGATACGTGTTTCTGCTTTTTCTCAGTAGTAACCACCAACTCGCCGCGCACCGGTCCCAGGCGGTCATTGCCGACCAGCTTATAGCCGCTTTTAGCTTCCGGGCTGCCGATAGGGATCAACTGATCCTGGTAGCGAACGGTAAAACCTATGGTGTCCATGTGTGCCAGCACCGCTGTCCGGGGGTTGCCAAATTTCAGGAGAAGACAGTCCTGCAACGCTTCGTTGGTGATGATCTCCGGCTGTACGTGCCACTGGTGTTGGTGTTCCTGCACATAGCCGATCAAAAAATCTTTCATTGCCGTCTCATGCCCCGAAGGAGAAAAAACATCACATAGGGTTTGCAGAAGGTGCATGACAGTGGTTTGGATGTAAGGAATGGACATATAAGACCAGCGGCTACCTCCGTAGCTAAGATAACTGCTGGTCAAAGTATGAACTGCTAAAAAGGCAGGTCGTCGTCTCCCTCTTCTCCGGCGCTGAGCATGTCTCCGGTGTTAGAAGCGTTGGCTGGCTGTGTTTGCCTGGCAGGCTGTTGCGCCGGTTGCCCGGCAGCGCTTTGGCCGGCAGGCTGCCCGCCTGATGCGCCTTCGGCAGGCTCAATGCGCCAGGCCTGGAGCGTGTTAAAATATTTGGTCTCTCCCCGTGGGTCGGTCCATTTTCTGCCTTTCAGGTTGATACTTACGTTGATCTCCTGCCCAATGCTAAAACTATCGAGCATATTACATTTATCCTGAATGCACTCTAACTTAATATATTCAGGGTATTGCGGATTATCTGCATATTCTATTACAAACTCCCTTTTCTTGAAACGGTCATTGACCTGTACCTCATCAAAAACTTCCAAAAGCTTACCTTTAACTTCCATAATACGTCTAGTAATTGTTTTACATAAAAGATAGCTGCAAAAGTGCTGATTCTTTCTGACTAAGGCAAACCGTTTACAGGCTTTTTGAGCGACAAACAAGGGCGACCACCGGCAAACTGTCCCTCGTAAGTTTCCCGGCATAAATGCATATTTATGTTTTTTTTCTGGCAGAACATCCCACGACGCTGGTATCCGGCGTTATCGTTCGACAGGGTCTTCTCTGCTTATAAAAACCGGGCTGGAAACGGGTTCAGTTTTTGTTATCTCTCGGACTCTTATCAAACATCAAATATTAAAATTATGGCCATTGATTACTTCATCCTGGGATTTCTTTTCACGATAGCAACCATTGTATTTTTCCTGAAAATCATGGAAAACAAAAAGCCCGGAAACCCTAACAAAGACGGCGGACTGCCCATAGAGATTGATTTTCCGGAACTTGACCTGCCTCCTGGCGTTACCCTGCCCATAGACAGACCGTCCAGGCCTGTGGTAAAGAAGGAAGAAGGCGTACTTGTGTAAAAAAATATCTGTCCACATGGCTGCGGACAGATATTTTTTTAGAAATGAGTTTAAAACCCAGAACCTATCTTAGGAATATACTTTTTCGGCAGGCTTGTTAATATCAGGGTAAGCCCGCATCTTATGCTCTCCGATATCCAACCCTTCCATTTCTTCTTCTTCGGAAACACGGAGACCCAAGGTCTTCTTTAAGATGTAAAACAGTCCGAAGGCAAAAGCAAAACAGAAAGCGCCCACGCAGACAATACCGATCAACTGCGTAATCACCTGCGAGACGCTGGCCAGGCCGCCAAACAAACCTACCGCCAACGTTCCCCAAATACCGCAGACCAGGTGTACAGAGATGGCGCCTACCGGATCGTCCAGGCGCAAACGGTCAATGGTCACCACGGCGATCACCACGATGATACCTGCCAGAAATCCGATCAGTATAGCATCGGTCACACCCATCTGATCGGCGCCGGCGGTAATGCCGACCAGTCCGCCCAGGATACCATTGAGCACCATCGACAGGTCGTTGGAGCGGATCACCACCAGGGAGGTAAAGAGCGCACCGATGGCGCCTGCCGCCGCTGCCAATGAGGTGGTGACAAACACCAGGGACAACGTGCCGGGGTCGGCGCTCAGCACCGAGCCGCCGTTGAACCCGTACCAGCCAAACCATAGTAAAAATACGCCTACTGTTGCCAAAGGCATACTATGACCGGGGATAGGACGTATCTTTCCGTCAACATATTTACCTTTTCTGGCACCAATCAGGATCACCCCTGCCAGTGCTGCCCATCCGCCCACGGAATGCACCAGGGTAGAACCCGCAAAATCATAGAAAGGCGTTTCCAAGCCTTCCAGGAAGCCTCCGCCCCAATCCCACATCCCCGTAATAGGATAACAAATACCGACATAAAACAAGGTAAATACCAGAAAGCTGTTGAGTTTGATCCGCTCGGCTACCGCACCGGAGACAATGGTTGCAGCCGTGGCAGCAAACATAGCCTGGAAAATAAAGTCTGTCCAGTAGGTATAGTTGGCATTGTACGTGCCATCGTTGGCACCTGCCGGCGGCTCCAGGCCAAATCCGGCGAAGCCAAAGAAGCTGCCCGCATAATCCTCTCCGGGATACATCAGGTTAAAACCCCAGAAGGCATACGTAAGCAGGCCGATGGGTACGATGGTCGTGTTTTTAAAAAGGATATTGACCGTATTTTTGGATTGGGTAAATCCTGTCTCCAAAGTGGCAAATCCTAAGTGCATGATAAACACCAGGATGGCGGATATAAGTATCCAGAGGTTGTTTGTTACGAATGCTGCTTCCATGGACTGTTGAGATGGTTAGATAAAATGGATAATAAATAATGAATAAAATGACGTGTACTGCTCAAAGGGCTTCGCTGCCCTGCTCGCCTGTGCGGATGCGGTAGACTTCTTCCAGGTGGGTTACGAATATTTTGCCATCGCCTACTTTGCCGGTCTTGGCTATACGGAGGATGGTTTCCAGCGTAGGCTCCAGAAAGCTGTCCGAAACCACGATCTCCAGTTTGGTGCGGGGGATGTAGCCTACATCGTAGGTAGCACCCCGGTAGGTTTGGTATTCCTTTTCCAGTCCATGCCCTTTTACCTCGTAAAAAGACATAAAAGTCACCCCCACTTCGGCTAATGCTTCGGTGACTTCCTCAAACTTGGATGTTCTGATGATTGCTTCAACTTTTTTCATAGTATGTTAGGTGGTAGTGTATTTATAAAATAAGGAGTAAGTTTATATGGCTATTATGATAAATCCCTTATTTAATTCTGAAAGAATGAAGTAAGGCAGATGAAGTCGCTAATTAAATTAATTAATTTCTTAACTAAAAAGCTTTGCAAAAAATTTGTTGTTTTTTTATTAAAAAGGCAGAATAAACTTCTGAAATTGTTGTATTTCAAAAAATAGAAGGGAATATTGAGTAAACTGCTTATCGGATTTACGGCGGGGTTAGAGTGTTAAGGTGTTAGGGTGCTGATACCTTGTTTTTACTTGAGCATTGAGTGTTTGAATGTTGAGTGTTTGTCCGTTGTCCGTCCCTGATATAGGTTAACCAAAGCGGTCAATCTATATCAGGGACGGACAATTTAAATACACAATGTTCAGGAAAAAACTATTATCCAACTCCTATGTCCGAAACCTTACGCCTTCCCCAAACACAAAAAAAAGACCAGCTTTACGAGGCCTTGCTTCCCCAGATACAGGCTTTGATCCGGGATGAAGATAACCTTATCGCTAATTTAGCCAACATTGCTGCGGCATTAAAAGAAGCTTTCCATTTTTTCTGGGTAGGTTTTTACCTGGCAGATCCGCAAACCAATGAGCTGGTATTGGGACCATTTCAGGGACCGGTTGCTTGTACGCGCATCGCTTTTGGGAAAGGCGTTTGTGGCACGGCTTTCCAGCAAAAGCAAACCGTGTTAGTTGCCGACGTAGACCAGTTTCCCGGCCACATTGCCTGCAATGCTGCTTCCCGGTCGGAGATTGTCGTTCCTGTGGTAAAAGATGATAAAGTGCTGATGGTCTTGGACATCGACAGCGAAAAGTTGGCTTATTTTAACGCCGTTGATCAGCAATACCTGGAAACGCTGGCGGCTATCATCGCCCGTAAAGTTTAGCTTTCCAAAAAAGATTTCTTTCTCATAAACTCATAGAGTTTATTGATCAGGTAATTTACCAATATCAACATGATCAATCCGACCAGGTAATTTGGCAGTATAATATTTACCGATGAGCTGCGAACTGACCAAAGCAGCCGTCCAGGCAACTGCATTGGCTACTACTTCCTGACCGATAAATGCGGATACCTGTCTGACAGAAGGCAACTTGCGGGAAGTAATCCAGACAACTTCAAAGTGGGGTAATGATTTTAAAGAATTAACATAGGAAACGCTGAAATATTTACATTATCTATAGATACGCTGGTGATCTGGAGACTATACCGATTGGATAGATTCTTGAAAGACTTGATTGCCTGGATTAGTTATCTGAAAGGACAAGGGGTAGCTTAGAAGAGCCTACAGGAGTCTATTGATACAGCTACCTCTACCGGATATCTTTTTATTTTTTATCGCCCGGGGGTAGTGAAGGCAGCACAAATACTTTGGGTTGTGGATTTACAGGTTCCAGTTTTCGATGGGCAAAGTCCGGGTGATCTGCCGGTATAAAGGTAGACCGAAACTCAAAATAGGTTAATGGCATTGGGGGAATTGGATCACCGTTTGGTTTTCGCATTTCACCGCGATAAGGATTTAAATATTCCCAAACAATTTTACCTTCTTTGGTCACCTCAAAAAATCGCCCTCTAGCTCCTTCATTAATAAAGGTATTACCGTTGTTCATTCGGTGCGCCCCGGAAATAAAACTGCTCCAAAAAGAAACAGAATCCGGGGCTATATAAGTCCAGACAGGCTTTTCAGGACCAAAAGGTTTACCCTTCTCTTTAAGATAATTGCCTTTTGAATCTGTAGGAGGAGTTATTTCATAGATGGCAGAATAGTTCAGGCTGTCCCGGTTGGGGATATCATTGTTGAATACCGTCAGGTTACCTGCGCCCGGCTTTCCTTTCTCAATCCAGCGAATATCATGCTGATGAAATAATTTCCGGTGGGTAGAATCTCCAAGGTGATAGTTTTGGGGGTTTCCCCAGCGATACAGAAAATCTCCACCTTTTCCCCAGCGGCCACCCCTGTGACCAGCGGCCTCTTTGGTGGTGGTGCTGTGATCGATGATGAAGATTTCACTCAAATTGGGAGAGCTAAAAGCAATCTGGTCCAGTTCAGCGTTATAATTAATCGCATTAACGTGATAAACATCTGATCCCATATTTTCGGGTGTCTGATTTCTCCAGTGCCTTCCCTGTGCTTTCAAAATGTCCAGGCTATCTTGCGTAATAAGGGGAGGTAGGGAATCGCCTACATTAAAATCCAGTAATTCGGGGTGGTCTGCTGGGTTGCCATAGTTAGCTTTCTTAGCGTCATAATTCTGAACCAAATGATCCCACATATGCCATTCCCAAACGATTTTACCACCACGCTCGCCCTGTGGTTCTATCTCGACAATTTTATCAGGCCATAGGCCGGCTTTAGGTGTTAATGCTGGTTTTCTGCCTGCTGCCAGCACTTCGTCGGCTGTCTTAGCTTCCCATGCAATGGCAAGAACATTTCCGTTAGGCATCACCGCTAAATCATGGTGCGTATGAAATTCTTCATTAGCGTATTCAAAGTCCCATACTAGTTTATTGTCCCAGGTGATTTTTTGTAATCTTCCGGCTTCTCCACCACCTGCAAACACAGGAAAATCAGGATCAACAGCATTTTGTATAAGGGAACCGTCATCATTTAGATAGGCAGAGGTTGCAGGAGCGCCATAATTCCCTTTCCATTCGTGAACTACCTCACCCTTACGGTTGATAAGATAAAATGAAGCAGAATTAGGAACCCCAAACATGACATAACCTTCTATTAGCCCTTCAGAGGTAATGGTTAAACCGCGCGGAATTCCGTGTCCAAACATATTTCTGTCTTTTGGGGCAGTTGCTGGTTTATTCAGCGTATCTTTATTACTGACCTGGACCTGGCTGAATGACACTGTTGATATACATATTATTAGATGGACAAGTAAGTGTATCTTTTTCATGGTGGATAGGTTGAGGGTAATTTGTGTAGTGACATTAAATTTACTGATTTATTTCCTAAGTTAATAAAAGGTTTATTATAAATTCCACATTTAGAAAATGGTCTAATACCTGTGTACGGAAGATCAAGTCGCTCCACTAAAAGGTGCTTTTGAACTTCGTTATTGAGTAATAGATTTCCCGATTTTGGTGAAATGAAAAATCAGGAAACTGATGGACATCAGGAAAAGAAATCCGGCGGCCAGCATAAATGTGGAGGAAAGAGATAGCGTGTTTAAAACCGGGAAAATGATAATCGGAGATAAGAACTGGCCAAAGAACCAGAATGTGGTAAGCTTTCCAATTTCCTTTCCCCTGATTTCAGGCGGAGTAATTTTCATTACCCACATATTGGTATTGGGGATCATCATACCAATACCCAATCCCGATAACATCATCGCCATAACAACCCATACATAGGTGTTGGAGATAGAAATGCAAACAAATCCGGCGGCCATGAGTAAGTATCCCATAGAAAAAATAGAAAGAAAACTAAACCGGCCTTTTATCCTGGAATAGGAAAAGGATGAAACGGCAGAAAATGCTGTACTCATTGCAATAGCGACTCCTATCCATGAATTCTTTTCGATCCCTATGGCCTTCAGGTGAAAGGGTATTTGTACAGGTATCAAAAAGAAAACGATCCACATGAACATGGTATTGATGAATAACATCCATATTATTCGAGGTGCTTTTATATGCTGGTTAGCCTGATCTCTTTTTTCTACAACTGCCGGCTCATGGAGAAACATAATACTGAGAGGAATAACCAGAAGGGAAGATAAATAAATAAGGAAAGGATATCTCCAGCCGAAATCTGCAAGAATCCCTCCCAACCCAATAAATAGAATCCCACCCAATGACATAAATGCTATCTGTATGCCAACAAATTTCTGTCGCTCCATGCCCTCAAAGTAGTCGGCTATCAGTGTAATTACTATAGTCATGGACATGCCTACCGACATGCCGAGCACGGCCCTGGATATGAGGATGTGATAAAGATTATTTAGGAAATATCCACCCGCTCCTGAAATAGCATAGAATACCAGCGACAACCACAAAATTTTCAACCTGCCATGCCGGTCAATAAGGCGCCCCGTAATGGGGGAGAATATGGCAATCATTAAAGCGGGGATGGTCAATACTAATTTAACCAGGAACTCTGCATTTTTAACCTCAGAGAATACCATGGCCATCTGGGGTAATGCAGGAGAAATGGTAATTACAGACATTATTGTTAGGCTACTGACAAGAAGAAGTGTAAGCTTCAATTTCCATTTTTTATCTTCCAAGGATTTTGCTTTCATAAAACTCGTCTGTGCAAATTCCCTAAACCATATGGCCATTCATGAGTTCAACTAGCATTTCCTTAAAATTCTCCTTCTTGTTTAAATGAGGAAGTGGTTCATCGGGCTCTGGCACCCCCAAAAATTTACATAGAGGTCCCCAGCCTTCACTCACATCGTAAATCAGTAATTTCTCTGCCGGAACGTAGGCTTTAACGTCTTCAATGTGTTGATTAAACATTTTTTCAGCAAAGGCTTTATCCTCGAATTTGCCTTGAAGATGAACGCCGAAAATTGTTTCTTTCGCAAATTTTACGCACTTGATTACCGACCGAAGGCGAGGATTGAAAAGCAGTTTGGACATCATGGCTATTTTTTGCCGTACGTTCTGAGGTCCCGCTTGCCAAATGGTGCTGTGAATGCTGGTATACCACTTCTCAAAAGGTCTTACAGTCAAAATGACTTTTGCATCTGGATACCGTTTCATATGCTCCTTATACCAGAGATAAGCAGGGAAGTCCACGGTGGCCTCAAATCCATTATATAGTTCGTCCCATTTGGTGCTTCATGTTTCTTTCAGCGATATCCAATAATGAAGATCTTCCGGACGTACCAGAAGTTCCTTCATATGATAAGTCTTCCTATAACCCAGCCTCTCAAGAGACTCTTTAAGCGTATTTGTGCCAGTTCGTGGTAATCCAGCTCCAATAATTTTGATTGACATTTTTGAGGGGGGGTGGTTTAGGACAGTGAATTTTATTTATTACAAGCAACAGGACAGATTTTGATCAGGTGTAAGGAAACCAAATCTAATAAAATATATTGATATGTTAAGCATTAGTGTGGAAACGGATGAGGGAGGTGAGTTGTGGATATCTGACGGAACTACTGATCTATACTATACCTTCTCCCCTTTTGTTTTGGCAAACCAGGTGAGTTCTTCTTTGATTTTTGCTTCATTTTGCCAGTACTGGCGGCTGTAGACCGACTTGTACTTCCAGTGCTTTTTCTGTAGCATAAAGGGGCGGTAGGCGTGCCGGTCTTTGGCAGATTCCGCCTGGTAATACAAGGCATCGTCCGTATTGATCAACCCGATATACTTACTGCCTTCTTCCCTGACGCTCAGATCGGCAAAAGGAAGCTCCCGGTTCACCTGAAAACCGGCTAACTGCTGCGCCGACCAGTCGCTGATCTTGTGTTGCAGATACCAGTCTACGGCATGGTGGTTGAGCACGGGCAGGGCAGGCGTATATTTACGCTGCGACACTTCCAGGGCATACGCCAGGTATTTTTTAAGCAACTTGGGTCCTTCGTTCTTGGTTTTGGATACATCCATTTGCTCAGGGTGTATGCTGCTGACTACATAAATTTTTTCTTTCGCCCTGGTAATGGCTACATTCAGCCGGTTTTCTCCTTTTTCCATGTTCAGGCTGCCAAACTGCATCACCAGCCGTCCTTTTTCGTTAGGAGCATACCCGGTAGAGAAGATGATGATGTCTTTTTCGTCGCCTTGCACGTTCTCTATGTTTTTCACAAAAAGCATATCAGGCAGTGTACGCTCCTGGCTGACAGCCCAGGCCTCCAGATCGTCCAGTATCTTTTCCTGCTGTTTGGCATTAAACGTAATAATGCCGATCTCTTTGTCCGGCTCTTTCTCCAGGATTTCTTCCACGAGTGCGACGACCCGCTGGCTTTCTGCCGAGTTGGTGTTGTGCTGCCAAACGCCGTCCACTTTGATATAATGGATGGCCGGCTCGTCATTTACAACGTCCTGGTAGTCAGGCAGCATCATAAGCTGTTGGTCGTAAAAATGCTGGTTAGAGAAATCAATCAAATCCAGGGTTTTGCTGCGGTAGTGGCCCTGAAGCTGTATGTTCATCAGGTAACCTGCGGCCAGGTCCAGCAGGGAACCCGCTTCCAGGGCCAGCGCTTCTTCTACGTTGTCGGTCTCTTTCTGATCTTCCCAGCGGGCCCGGTAGAGGTCGTGCGGGCTAAGCTGCTGGCTGTCGCCGGCGATGACGACCTGCTGCCCGCGGTACATGGCAGGGATGCCTTTTTCGGCAAAACACTGTGAAGCCTCATCAAAGATCACCAGGTCAAACAGCGGGGTGTCTTCCATCGGGAAGATCGCCGATACCGACTCGGGCGAAGCCATCCAGCAAGGGATCAGGTTGAAGAGTTCATCCTGAAACGCTGTGATCAACTTGCGCAGCGGCCACACCTTTCTTTTTTTGCTGATCTGGTGGCTCAGGTCGCGGTAGGTCACCATGTTGTTCAGGCGGTTGTATTCTACGTCGTAATAGGTTTTTTCCCGCGCCTTCATCAGCAGTATCTCCCGGCTGATCGCCAGTTTTTCTTCGATACTTCGTTGCAGTTCTTCTTCCAGTTCATGCAGCCTCAGCGAAGAGACGATGCGCAATACCGGGTATTTCACCTCAATATGATCGATCCATGCCAGGCGTACGCTGTTTTGGAACAGGCTCGCGACGCTTTCTTCCGACACTTCTTCCCCGTGTTCGTACAAGCGGTAAAAAACATCCTTTTCATAAGAAGTCAGGTAAGCTTTGAGCGTGTCGAAGTCGCAGAGCGCATCAAAATCCTGTTGCAGCGCTTTAAGGTAAGGTTCACTCTGTTCCGGCGTATTCAATTGGCTGACCTGGGCAGGCGTCAGATAAACCAGCCAGGCGTTTTGCTTGTCTGGAATGTCATGCAGGGCGTCCAGCAGTTTTTTGACACGCTGGCTCAACTGTTGGTAAGTGATGGTCTCGATATGAAAGAACTCCTTAAAATTCCGCAGCGATTTGAATACGATGGCAGCCTGTAAGGCTTTGTTCTTATGATAAAACCAATCCTGCAACTGCTCTTTGCTAAAGTTGCCGGACGTTTCCAGCGCAGGCACTTCCCCGATCCAGTCGTACTCTCTGAGCTTAGACAGGTTATGTTCCAGGTTGAGCCTGTTGTCTATTTTTTCCTGCATCGCATGAAAGCCTTTTTTGGTCAGTGGAAGCTGGTTGGCTTCAAAAACCTGCTGTACGTAGGCTTTTTCTTTAGAAAACCACTTCCACCACAGCCACTGAAATACCCCCGGTCTGGCTTCGCTGGCCTGTTGCAAGGCGTGCTGAAACTTGCCCAGTTCACCGGTAGGCAGGCTTACTTCCGGTCCTTCGCCCTGGTAGCAATCCATCGCTACGCGCTCTATGTTGGAAAGCCAGAGCGGGTCTGCTTCTTTCTCCAGCAAAGGCACCATATCCTGAAAATAGGCGTAAGATTGCGGCTCTTCGATCAGCGGAATCATGCGGGCAATGTCTTCGCTGCGGCGTTGCAGTTGTTCGCAGATCGTATAATCCACTTCTTCCTGTAAGACCTGGCTCACCTGCCCGCTGACCTTTTGCTTGAATGCCGGTACCTCTGAAAAAACAGTCCGCATATTTTTCAGGTCTTCTACCGAATACGCATTAAAAGATTTCCGGTCGCAGAGCAGGTAGGTTTCTTTGTCGTAGCGCTGGGCGTAGGTGGTCAGCCTTTTGAGTTTGCTGACAAAAGGGGGCAGGTCAGGAATTTTGAAATACTGGTATTCTTGCTTGATGTTCAGATGAGGCTGCTCCAGGCTGGAAGTCAGGTACAGCTCTTTGACAGAAACGCCCGCTTCGCTTTCATCAAAAAGGGCAAAAGTAAACTCATCTAATTCCTCGCTGATCTGCTCTATACGGCGGCTGTATTGCAAAAAGTTTCTCTCCAGCAGTATGCTGTCCAGGCTGTTGTTTTTCACCTGGTACTCGTAGAGCGCATCGATCTGCTTGCCGATCTGCCGGAAGATCGCCGGGCGGTCGTTCTTAAAATCGTGTACCAGGGCCACGAAAGGATGTACCCCCTGCTGTTGCAGGCGGGCGTATACCACGTCCAGCGCCGCTTTTTTCTGGCTCACCAGCAGCACCCGCTTGCCATGTGCCACATAATCGGCGATCAGGTTGGTGATCAGTTGGGATTTGCCTGTGCCCGGGGGGCCTTGTACCACTACAGAGTTGCCCCGTTTGACCAGCTTCAGGGCTTTTTCCTGGTGGGCATCCATCGCATAGGGCGTAAACATCTGTTCTTCCTTGACCCGGCTGGCGTAATCCAGGCGCTGGCGGTTTACCTGTTCGGCAAAAGAAGCATCCAGCGATTCCAGCGCATTGAGTACCCGCTTGTCAGAAGCCGCTCGTTTGCCAAAAAACCCTTCAATATCCGGAATATGGCTATGGTGGATCAGTTTGAGGTAATCCGGCACTAAGTATGAACCTGCCTGGGGAAAAATACCCAGCACCGCCTCGGGATAGAGTTTGAGCACACCCTCTTTTTCGCTTTCTTCCAGCATGGCTTTACTGACCTTCCGGAAAGCCTGTAGCTTGTCTGCAAAAAGCTCCTGGTTGAAGTTGATCTGCACAGAACTGTCTTTGAAAAGCTGGTACAGCGCGGTGCGGAAGATACGGCTGTCGGGATCAAAATCGTCGAAGCTATATTCAGCCAGGGCTTCATGGAAGGGCCGCTGCTGGTAGTGCGCATAAGCCAGCAAGAAGCTTTTGTTCAGAGAAACAGCTACCTCGCTGCGGAGCGTCAGCACCCATTGCAAGCCGAAATTCTTAACTTCCCGCTCCTCCAACTGCACCGGAAAGAACATCAGCGGGCAGCGTACGAGGGTGCCGTCGCTGAACTTGCCCTGCACAAAAGGCCATCCTACGTAGAGGTCGCGGGAGCCCTGTTCTTCCTCGATGAACTTCTCGGTACGCGAAAGCTTTTTCACGGCCTGGCTGACCTTGTTGCTGGCCTCATGCCGGCTGTCCTGCACCGCACAGAGAGGCATCTGCTGCGCCTCTACCCCTTCCGGGCGGGCAACGCCGCGGCTGATGAGCCACTCTATGAGGCTAAAAGACGAAAAGTTGTTCAGAAAATCAAAATCGTGCAGATCGATAAACTGCTGTCCTATCAGGCGGGGCAGATACAGCGAGCGGTTGTTGCCCGACAGGTTGGTGAGCCTGTGCAGATAGGATTGTAATATTTTATGCATAAAATAAATATGTCCCGAAATTTATAAAAAAGTAGCACATGACAACGGATTCACTCATAATATCTATGCAATCGCCATGTAAGGTAAAAGTTTTTTGAGCAAGTCTTCATCGATGCCTGGCACTTCTTTTAGGCTTTGGACGCTTGTAAAGTTGCCGTAGGTTTTTTTATGGCGAAGGATCGCTTTGGCCAGTTCGTAAGAAACGTAAGGATGCTTGCTGAACACTTTGATGTCCGCCTCGTTTATATTGATCTTTTTCACTGTAAAACTCTGCGCCACAAAGGTGTATTTTTCTAATGATTCTATCGCTTTTTCATTCAGTCCATACACTTCTTTGCTTTGCCAAACCGCATGAAAACCACCCAGCGCATTTCTGAACTTAACGATCCTTTCTGACAACACCCGCCCGATACCAGGCAGCCCGGACAATTGAGCGGTATCTGCCCGGTTGATGTCAAAAGGCTGTATCTTTGCCACAGGCTTGGTATAGGTTTTTTCTGCTGTGTACTGTTCAGGGGATTTTTTGTATTCTTTGGCAGCAGGAGTGGCAGGCAGTGCTATATAGTTGTAAATGTTTTGGTACGTTTCTTCTGACAGCCCATAGATTTTTTTCAGGTCGGATTTATAACGGAACTTCCCTCCTTTCCGGCGGTATTTGTCTATTCTTTGGGCTACCGCCTCCGGTATGCCCAACTGTTGGAGCAAAGCGATGTTGGCTGCATTAGGATCAAAAGGGAAATAATGCTCAGGAAGTTCAAGCTCCGCCTTTTCTACAGGCAGGCTTTTTAGCACCAGGATCAGGCTATCAAGCGTATGAAGGTCTGCTTCCTGTTGGGTATAGCTGTGGGCAAGCCGGGGTTGATAGAAGCGGGGCGCGAGCAGCAACAGAAAAGCGACAAAACTCATGACAAGCCAGCCTCTCATTTCTGTATTAGAGAAAGCAAAATAATCGCGCAGCCAGGATGAGATTTTTTTCACAAATGCAGAAATTAGGAAGCCGCTAATTTCTAAACATGCGTACTGATATTATGATACAATTACCGGATTATGCCATCCATGTAAGGAATACCAAGGTTTGCACAAAAACTTACGGGCGGACACTTTTTTACAGGCGCGGACAGTCAAGTGCTTCTATGCTTCAATAATCACCCATCAAAGAATCATAGGATAATGATTGCTTTTGATAATTTATTTCAACGATGCTAACAAATACGCAAGCCTCTTTGTTTTCTACCAAAGTTGTCTTAGCTTAAAAGTTTCATTCATCTTTCATGTTTAATTTACACAGCAACCTGATCCTTATGCACACAACACGCAGAGTTTTCCTGAAAAACAGCGCACTGGCCGTGACCGGTACGACCTTGCTTACCTCTAAAATATTGGCAGCACCCAGCAAAAACGAAACCCTGGGCGTACAGCTTTACTCCGTTCGCGAGGAGATGAAAAATGACCCTTCCGGCACCCTGAAACAATTAGCCGGTATGGGCTACAAAAATGTGGAACATGCCAACTACGTAGACCGGAAGTTCTACGGCTACTCCGCCAAAGAATTTAAAAAGCTGCTCTCAGACTTAGGGCTCAAAATGCCCAGCGGACATACGGTGATGAAGCCGGAACATTGGAACGCGCAGAAAAAGCAGTTTTCCGATGCATGGAAACAGACCATAGAAGATGCTGCCACCGTTGGGCAAAAGTACGTCATCAGCCCCTGGATGGACGAGTCTTTGCGTAAATCATACGATGATATGCTTACTTTCCTGGAGGTGTTTAACCAATGCGGCCAGCTTTGCCAACAGTCGGGCATGAAGTTCGGCTACCACAACCACGACTTTGAGTTCAGCCAGCAGCTCAATGGCAAAATCTTATACGACATCATCCTGCAAAATACCGACCCCAAGTTGGTCGTACAGCAGATGGACATGGGCAACATGGTCGGCGGCGGCGGCAAAGCGATGGACATACTCAAGAAATATCCCGGTCGCTTCGAGTCTATGCACGTCAAGGATATGATCAAAAGCGAAGAAGGTCATGCAGGTTATGAAAGCACCATCCTGGGCAAAGGGCTGGTGGATGTGAAAGAAGTCATTGACTGGGGCAAAAAATCCGGCGGCACGACCGAGTTTATCATTGAGCAGGAATCTTACCAGGACAAAACGCCCCTGGAAAGTGTCAAGGCAGACCTGGCGATGATGAAGCAGTGGGGATACAATTTTGCCTGATCTTACAAGATCAACCTTAGTCACCACTATTTTTTAATCACGCTGTTATTAGCCTTGAGCATTGAATGTTAATTATTAAATATTCAACACCCAATGGTTTTAAACTGACACAATGCCAAATAAGCTACAAGAGAATAGCGATGGTCGCTCGGCAATAATCACCCTGCAATCTCTTCTTTCAGCACTGCCCACACATTGTCTGCCACGATCTTCTGTCCGGCCACGGTAGGGTGTACGCCGTCTGTCTGGTTCAGGTCGGGCTCACCGGCGACGCGGTCTAACAGAAAAGGGATCAGTTCCACATTTTTTTCTTTTGTTATATCGGGAAACACCTGGCGGAAATCGCGGCTATAGGCTTCGCCCATGTTAGGCGGCACCATCATGCCTGCCAGAATGATCTTTGCCTCAGGATACGCTGCTCTCACCTTGTCTATCATGGCTTTTAGATTGCTGCGGGTTTCGGCAGGGTCAATACCGCGCAAGCCGTCGTTGGCGCCCAGTTCGAGCACAAACACATCCACGGGCTGGCGCTCGAGCACCCAGTTAAGGCGGTTGTTGCCGCTGGCAGTCGTTTCCCCGCTCAGCCCGGCGTTGATGACTTTATAATCATAGCCCAGCGAATCAATCCGCTGCTGGATGATGGCAGGAAACGCCTCGGAAGGGTCTAGCCCGTAGCCTGCTGTCAGGCTGTTGCCAAAAAACAAGATCACCTTCTGTTTTTCTTCATCTGCCGGGATAATCGCTGCCGGGGCATCTTCGGTTTTTTGCGCTTGCTCACCTCTCTGTTCGGGCGCGCTTTCGCAGGCAAACAAAAAAGCGGTGAATATACTTACTAAAATTGTTTTCTGCATATGTTGCATCATCTATATGAAATGTTAAACGCTTGAGATTAATAGACGGAAGACCGGAGACCGAAGCTTGAAGACCGAAGCTTTTACTTCTGACTTCCGTCTTCTGTCTTCTATCTTCCGTCTTCCAACATCTCAACACATTCGCTTCAAAATCGTTCTACCCAATGAGTATCCCACGAAGTCTTAATTTTTTATGACCACATTCATATTAGAAGTAGATAATCTGACCAAAACCTACCGCAGCGGCGACCGTGTACTGACCGTGCTCGATCATGTCAATCTGAAGGTTGAAGAAGGCGACACCTGCGCGATCGTTGGACCTTCGGGCAGCGGCAAGACTACCTTGCTGGGGCTTTGCGCCGGGCTGGACCGGGCCAGCAGCGGCTCAGTCATGCTCAATGGCGTCCGGCTGGATACGATGAATGAAGATGAGCGGGCGGAGGTGCGCAACCAGTACGTAGGCTTCATCTTCCAGAGCTTTAACCTCATGCCTACGCTGACCGCCCTGGAAAATGTAATGGTACCCTTAGAACTGAGGGGCGAAAAACAGGCAGCGCAACAGGCGCTGGCACTGCTGGACAAGGTAGGGCTGGCCGACCGCAAAAACCACTACCCTACCCAGCTTTCCGGTGGGGAACAGCAGCGCGTTTCTATTGCCCGCGCCTTTTCCAACCAGCCCAAAATACTCTTTGCCGACGAACCCACCGGTAACCTGGATGAAGAAACCGGCGCGCACATAGAGCACCTGATCTTTGAACTCAACCGTCAGACGGGCACTACCCTCATCCTGGTGACCCACGACCGTGAGCTGGCAGAAAAAACCCAACGTATCGTGCAGGTCAAAGGCGGCAAGATCGTCTCCGACGCTCCGGTAAAAGAAAAAGAGGTGAACTTGAATCGATGAAAAGCTTAAAGAATTATTTCAGACATATCCTCCATACCAACGCACTGAAACACTCAAACATCTGAAAAAGAGCGAATAATATCAGCATCGGTCACCAGGTTTTCGTATTCAGAGCCTGGCAGGCTGCCGCCCATTTGTACGCGGTTGTTGATAAATTGCATCTTACTTTCCACCCTTTTTCTGCCCGACACATGGCATTCCGTCACGCCCGTTTGCTCAACAAGTTGCTTTATGTTGTGGGGGCGTATGCCTCCGCCTGCCAGGATACTGATTTTTCCCCGGGCTTGCCGGACAAGCTGCGCGATCAGTTCCATGCCTTCCGGGGCCGAAGGCTGCTGGCCGGAGGTGAGGACACGGTCTACGCCTAACTGTAT
>JBBSNI010000079.1:0-17155 GCA_038232695.1 Cytophagales bacterium | reverse complement strand
CGCTCTTCTTTTGGGAAGGTTTTAGTGATGTTAAAGATTTTCATTGCCAAAGAAAAGGCTTTCTTATAAACTGTAAGATCTTTAAAATTACTGCTTTGATAAACCATAAATTAGATTTTTAACTATTCGAAAATAAAAGTTATGAATGAATTTCGCAAAAACTGCCCTCTGCCAACTGCCTACTAAAAACTGTCAATTAAACCAAAATAAAAACATATCTCACACCTTAAAACCTAAAACATCATGGCCAACGAATATCCTATACCCAAATTTCATTTTCAGGTAGAGTGGGGCGGCTCCAAGATCGGGTTCACCGAAGTGAGCGGATTGGATGTAGAAAGAGAAGTGATAGAATACCGCGACGGCTCCAGCAAGGAGTACTCCAAACTAAAAATGCCCGGTTTGACCAAATTCAGTAACATCACCCTGAAGCGAGGCTCCTTCCAAAAGGACAATGATTTCTATACGTGGTGGGTTTCCAACAAACTGGAAACCGTAGACCGGCGCGATATTACCATCAGCTTGCTGAATGAAGAACACGAACCCGTCATTACCTGGAAAGTAAAGAACGCATGGCCCTCTAAAATTCAGCCTACCGACCTGAAATCGGATGACAATAGCATTGCTATTGAGACCATGGAAATTGTGCATGAAGGACTCACCATAGACAATGGCTAGTTACTATCCACCGGTAGGCTTTCATTTTCTGGTCAAGTTTGAAGATTTTGCTGAGGAGGTAGATACCTATTTTCAGGAAGTAAGCGGACTGTCTGTCACCGTGAGCACGGAAGATTATGCGGAAGGCGGAGAAAACCGTTTCGTGCATAAGCTGCCCAAAGGAACTTCTTATGAAAACCTGGTCTTGAAACGCGGCATCATCAAAAATTCCAACATCCTGCAATGGTGCCGGCAAGCGATTGAAAACCTTCATTTTGAACCCAAAAACCTGCTGGTCAGTCTCCTGAATGAAAGTCATCAGGAACTCTGCTCCTGGAATGTAGTCCATGCCTATCCTGTCAAGTGGTCCTTTACCGGGCTCAATGCGGAAAGCAGCGAACTGCTGATTGAAACCATAGACCTGAACTATCACTATTTCACCGTCAAAAACCTGTGATATGCCTATAGAAATCAAAGAACTCATCATCCGGGCTTCCGTACGGGATGCCTCTGATCAGTCTGAAGCAGGCAGTGCAACAGCAAATACCGCTTCTCAGGCCAATGCCTCGCAGGAAGAAAAGATCGTGAGCCGGTGTGTAGAACAGGTGATGGATATTTTAAGAATCCAAAACGAACGCTAAATGGCAGAAGGTAACCTGAGCAAACTCCAGATCATCGCTTATACCGATGACCGCTTTCAGGAAGAAGGGGAAACCATTGCTGTTCCCGTGAATCCCGGAAAATACGACCGTAGCTTCAAGATAGAATACAATGAGGAACAGGAGCAGGGCACGCAGGGCAACAATCCCCCTTTCAGCCGGACGCCGCCGGAAGAAATACAGTTTGAGTTTCTCTACGACGGAACAGGGGTGGTGCCCGGCTCGGGCAACATACAAAGCAACATTGAGCAATTCAAGCAAATCGTATACAAGGTGGAAGGAGGGATTCACCGCCCTAATTTTCTAAAGCTGCTCTGGGGCGATCTTTCTTTCAACTGTGTGCTGAAAGACCTCAAGATCAGTTACACCCTTTTCAAACCGGATGGTACGCCTATACGGGCTTTGCTCAACGCCACCTTTATGCAGGTGGTAGAAGAAGAACGCAGAGCGGCAGAGCAGGGCAATAATTCACCCGATCTTACGCACGTGCGCTACGTCAAAGAGGGCGATACGCTGCCGCTGATGACGTACAGGATTTATGGCGACCCTACGCGCTATATCCAGGTAGCCAAATACAACGGCCTGCGCCATTTCAGGGATTTGAAGCCCCATATGCGCATCGTTTTTCCACCCATAGACAAAACGCTCTCATGAAAAATACGATCAGCTACACCTTACGCTCAGACGGAGAAGCGTTTATGCAGTCTTTTAAAGTGAAGAGTATCCTCGTGCTCCATGAAGTAAACCGTATTTCCCGCGCTCATATTCTTCTGGTGGATGGCAATGTCAGTGAGCAGGATTTTGCGCTGAGCAACCAGGATTTTTTTAAACCGGGTAAGCTGCTGGAAATTGACCTGGGATATGAAAGCGACGTAACGAATGTTTTCAAAGGGCTTGTCATCAAACATGGCATCAGGATACGGGAGTCTAATGCTTCCTACCTGGAAATAACGTGCAAGCACGTAGCGGTAAAACTCACGGTCAACAAAAAGAACCGTATCTTTTATGACACCACGGACAAAGAAGCACTTAGCCAAATGCTGGACGAAGCTGGTATCGATTATACTATAGATGGGCTGTCGGATTTCACCCACAGGCAACTGGTACAGTACGAAAGTACCTCCTGGGATTTTATGCTTTCCAGAGTAGAGGCAAACGGAAACCTGGCCTTGTTCGACAACGAAAAGCTCACCCTAACGGCTCCTTCGATGGAAGGAGAGGCGTTGCTGGATTGTCAGTACGGCACCAACGTGATCAGCTTTCAGGCTGAGATGGACAGCGAAAAGCAGTTTGCCCAGGTAGAGAGCAAAGCCTGGTCATCGGCCGATCAGGATTTGGTCACGGTCAGCGGCACGCATGAGTTTACCAATGAAATAGGAAATCTTAGCTCAGAAGACTTAGCCCAGGTGCTCAACGATGAACCTTGTTTGTTACAACATACGGCTAACCTGCCGGAGGATGAACTTGCCACCTGGGCAAAATCCAAAGCGACCAAAAACGAGCTTTCCAAAGTGATAGGGCATGTCCGTATCCGGGGCGACGCTACCGTGTATCCCGGTAAAATTGTCCGGCTCACAGGTTTTGGCGACCGGTTTACGGGCAAAGCGTATGTGACAGGCGTGCGCCATGAGGTCAGCGATGGCAACTGGACGACCGATATTCAGTTTGGGCTGCCCGCTACCTGGTTTGCCCGGCGCCAGGATTTCCAGGCGCTTCCGGCGGCAGGTATGTTACCGGCAGTCAATGGATTGCAGATAGGCGTAGTGACCCAACTGGAAAACGATCCTGACCATGAATTCCGCATCAAGGTGCGGCTTCCGGTGGTCAGTAATGAGGAAGATGGCGTATGGGCGCCAATGATCAAGCCTTATGCCGGCGACCACTACGGATTTTGTTTCTATCCGGAAATTGGCGACGAAGTGGTCGTCAGTTTTTTAAACGATGACCCCCGCAAGGCTGTCGTGCTGGGCGTGTTACACAGCAGTACCAAACCCCCGCCGGTGACACCCAGCGACGATAATTACCAAAAAGCGATTATTACCAAAAGCGACCTGCAAATGCTATGGGATGATGAAAAGAAAGTAATTACGATCTCTACCCCGGGAGGGCAACAGATCAGGCTGGATGATGAAAACAAGAAAGTAACCATCACAGATATGCATCAGAACCGTATAGAAATGAGCGACCAGGGAATCACCGTAGAGAGCGCCAAAGACCTGAAACTCAAGGCACGGCAAAACATTGACATAGAAGGACTCGACATCAGCAGTAAGGCCAACGGCAAATTCGCTGCTGAAGGGAATGCGGGAGCAGAGGTAAAGACCAGTGCTATTGCCGTGTTGAAAGGTTCATTAGTACAGATTAATTAACTATAAACCATTGTAATATGCCAGCAGCAGCACGATTTGGTGACATCAGTACGCATGGGGGTTCTATTGTAGGACCCGGCGTACCTCATGTACTCATTGAAGGAAAACCGGCAGCCGTAGCCACAGACATGCACACCTGTGCACTTCCCCCTAATGGGCATCAACCTACCGTAAGCCCGTTTCCGATGGGAAGTGCTACGGTGCTCATAGCTGGTAAACCCGCTTTGCGGGCAGGCGATATGTGTATATGCGGTGCTACAGCCGCCATAGGCAGTCCTACGGTTATCATAGGTTAACACTACATACGATGAAAAAAGATACCAGTTTCCTCGGACGGGGATGGGCATTTCCTCCCGGTTTTTCAAGAAAAAGCAAGACGGTGATCACCGTAGCCGAAGATGAAGATATTCAGCAATCGCTGGCCATCCTGCTTTCTACCTATCTGGGAGAACGGGTGATGCAGCCCCGCTATGGTTGCAACCTGCAACATGTTGTTTTTGAGAAACCGGATAAAACCACGATCACGTATCTGCGGGATACCATAGAGACAGCGATTATCTACCACGAGCCCAGGATCAAACTCATAGAGATCACAGTGAGCGACCAGGTAGACCAGGAAGGTAAGATCTCTTTTATGATCACCTATCTGATCAGGACGACTAACACCAGGTCAAACATGGTTTACCCGCATTATCTTACCGAAGCGACCAACCGTTTCTTTTAACCCAATAAGCGATGAGCCAGGATACCAGTCAGAAAGAGAGAATATCGTCAGCCCTTCATCCGGAGTATTTCCAGGTGGATGACAGGTCTCTCCAGGATTTGTATCGGGAAGCGCAGTCGTTGGCCGAAGCCCTGATTTTTTATGAAACTCCGGAAGCAGAAGCCACAGAAAACTGGTCTGCCTTTTTTGAGGAGGCTGCCGTTTACCTTCAGAAAATCACGCCGGGCCTCATGGAATCCGATGCCTGGCAAAATCCAGGGCAATGCCCGCCGCACCTGGGACTTTTTTTAGCATTCCTGAAATTATTCGGACACACCCAAGGCCAACTCAACAGTCTTACGGCGGCACACCTGCATTTCTTTTACCATAAAATCTTAGGTCAGGAAAAAAGAGGGGTCAGACCCGACAAGGTATACGTGTTCTTCGAACTTGCCCGCAACGTGCAGCAATACCTACTACCCCGGCGACGCCCTTTGCTGGCCGGGAAAGACAGCAAAGGAAATGACATCGTATATACCACCGACCGTGAGATTTTTCTCAATCAGGCAAAAATTACCCAATACAAAGCGGTTCATCATCAAAAAGCACCCGATAGCTCCCTCTATGCTTTTCCGGTAGCGGATAGTCCGGATGGTCTGGGAATGCAGGAAGGGCAAGGCTGGTATCCTTTCGGAAATCCCAAAACGCAACAATTACCGGCAGCCATCGGGTTGGGTATTGGGTCGCCGATGCTGCTGCTGAAGGAAGGGCTCAGGACTATCCATATATCTTTTTCTTTGGCTGATCACAACATAGCTTCCGAAATGAATACCCTCAGCCCTGAAGCCTTTGAGGTGCAGCTTACCGGACCGGAACAATGGTTTTCCAAGGCCGTGCAAGCGATGGAATACCAGGACGGAAAGCTGCGCTGTGTGGTTCAACTCAGCGAAGTGGACCCGCCGGTGGTAGCCTTTGATAAAAATGTGCATGGCTACCCAATAGACCCTATGCCCTGGCCATTGCTGAAGCTTGTGCTCAGGCAAGGATTTGCCTATAGTGATTACGCTTTCCTTCAATCCCTGCGGTGTACCGGCATCACCCTAAAGGTAGCCGTGGAAAAGGCGCGTTCTCTCCTGGTAAGGAATGATTATGGAGACCTGGATGCCAGCAAAGCTTTTCAGCCTTTTGGCTATAGCCCGGTGGTAGGGGCTAACCTTTACCTGGGGTTGGAAGAGACCTTTTATAAGCCCATCACGGCTTATACCCTCCATATCCAATGGAAAGGACTGCCTGAAGATTTTAAGATTTATTATGAAGGATACCTGGGACCTACCAATAGCCTGGTGAGAACCGATGAAGACTTTACAGTAAAAGCTGCCATACGGCACCAGAGAACTTGGCTTGCGCTAAAAAATCCATCGGCCAATACCCCGGAGTTCCCTCTTTTTGACGAGACCCTGCCCTTAGACACCGAAAACTATCCCCAGGTAACGGCTCACCGGGAAAGCCATAGAGAAGACGGACTGATCCGCCTCACGCTCTCATCGCCGCCCCAGGCTTTTGGCCATGCTTTATATCCAACAGTATATGCCAAGGCCATCATGGCGCAGCTTCAGGACAAAGCGGCTCCCATTCCTAATCCACCTTATACGCCCATCATCGACGCCATAGCGCTGGACTATACGGCGGAAGAAGACATAGATTTCACGAAAGCGCCTGCTACGCTCTTCCGTTTTTTTCATATAGAGCCTTTTGGTATCCACGAAATACTTACCACGGAAAAGCCAACTTCTTTCGAAAGTCAGCCTTTACTTTCCGGCGAATTCCACCAGGCGGGCAACTTATACCTGGGTATAGAAAATCTGCATCCGCCGCAACAGCTTACGATCTTTTTTGAAGTGGCAGAAGAAAGCGTGCAGGACAAACCGGACCTCATCTTTCATTATCTGGGCAAAGCCGACTGGCACCGTTTATCTGAAAACCAGGTATTGTCAGATACCACGCTGGGATTAAAACAGACGGGCATACTCTCCCTGAGCCTTCCGGCAGAGGTAAGCGCCGACAACCCCAGGATGCCGCTGGGTTACCATTGGATCCGCATTTCCGTACCCGAAAAACCGGAAAGTTTTGATCGGATACTTAGCATAAAAACGAATGCCGTTGCCTGTACCTTACATTACAAGCCTTCCCTGTCAGGGCTTGCAGTGAATACTTTACCGCCGGGCTCTATTAAAAGTTTTTCCAGGAAAATAGCGGAGATCAAGCAGATAGCACAGCCCTACCCCTCATTTGGCGGCCGACCTGCCGAAAAGGAGATAGATTACTTCACGCGGGTGAGTGAAAAGCTGCGGCACAAAATGCGCGGCATCACTGCCTGGGATATGGAAAGGCTGATCCTGGGACAGTTTCCTGAAATATACAAAGTAAAATGCATACCCCATACCGATGCCAACGGGCTGCGCACGCCCGGTAGCTTGCACATCATCGTCATCCCACTGGTCAGGCAGCACGATCCTTCAAGAATTCTGAAACCTATGGTGCCCAACAGTACGCTGACAGAAATCCAGACATACATCACCCGTCTCTCCTCACCACACGCCTATATCAAAGTCACCAACCCGGATTATGAAGAAATCAGGATTGTGGCGGTGGTCAGCTTCCACATACAGGTAGATGCAGGTTTTTATCTCGAGCAGTTACAGCGTGATATACAATATTTTCTCTCTCCCTGGGCTTTCCGGGAGGATGTGGACATTCCACTGGGAAGTAAACTGTACCGGTCTTCTATTATCGCGTATATAGAATCCCGGCCTTACGTCAATTTTATTGCCAGCATCCAACTGTGGAAGAACGACAAGATCGTCCAGGATCATGAGCTGAGGTCCGACGAGCGAACGATCATCGTATCGGCTGACAGGCATGATATTGAAGCCATTGCGGCGGATAGGGTCGTATGTCAGACCAATCAGGGTATCGCCCAAATGATTGTTGATATTAATTTTGAAATACAATAAGTAAAACTTTCAAGATGTCACTAAAAACAGACAAAAACGTGTTGAAGCAGTACTTCCGGAGCGGAAGCAGGCCTACCCAGCAGCAGTTTTATGAACTTATCGATAGCTGTTATAATGAAGCTTTTACCACCTATGTATCCGGCTATCATTTGCTGGTAGATATAGAAAAAGATACCTCCATACAATCGCTTAAAAGGGAAGCCGGCAAGACGATACTGGTGCCTTATTTTAACCGGATCAACACAGTACATCAGCGGGTTTATCATTATGCGATCCCTGTGTCTAACCTGGGTTCAGGCTTTTTACTGGAAAAAATAGTCGTGGAGATGCAATTGCCCCAAAGCACCCGGTACAGCGTCAAAGACCGGAACAGGGAAGTACAAATCACTCAAAAGGTGAAGGTGGAGTATATCAAAGTGTTCAACGGGGCAGAAGAGATCTATTCCACTTCGCCGGATACAAAAGGCATGGATACGGAACAGGAATTCCAGATCAATACGGTGGCTGATCAATGGAAGGGAATTACCATGGATATAGCCATTGCTTACGACATCCAATCGGATATTGCTGTTTCCGATCAGTTTGATATTAATGCGGAAAAAGAACAAAGGCTGGCGCATACTTTCGGAGGTGTCGCTTGCTTCTTCAAACCTAACAACTAATAAGGTTATGATCTCACCCCAGGGCATATCAAAAAAACCGCCGGATACTCCCGCTCTCGACTTCAACCAGTTAAGAGAAGAAGGCATGCAGTTGATACAAGCCCTATCTGGTGGCCTATGGACAGATTATAACCTGCATGACCCGGGCGTGACCACGCTGGAAGTCCTTTGCTATGCCTTGACCGAACTGGGCTACCGGACTGCGTTGCTGAAAGAAGCTTTTGAGGCGGAAGAGGCGGTAGCACCGGATTTTATCGACAGCTATTTCTTTCGTGAGGATGAACTGTTGCCGCATTTGCCTTTGACCACCTGGGACTTTGAGGATTTCATCGAAAAAAATCATCCTAAAGTGCTCAGCGCCTGGTTTGAAGAATACCCTATATTGCACCCTGCCGGCGCTATCCGCGGCGGCTATGAAATCGCCTTGCTGCTGGCCTATGACGACCCCTTTGGCAACCTTAATACCGATGTGATTCAGATTCCTTTAGTGCCAAGCGATGCTATGCTGGAGGTCATCTTTTTTGATGAAGAGAACCGCAGGATGAAATGGGGCGACATCAGGAAAATAGAAAGCTGCCAATGGCATGAAGATGACCCGGACAATTTTTTTGTGTTTGAAAATGATAACTGCCAGGTAGCTTTACTACTGGAAGTCGTTTACCAAAACCAAAGACGCAGCACCACCCTTTATACCAAAGCCCGCGTCACCTTTCATCCACGCAAAGCGTCCCTTAGAAAACCCCCGTCTATAGAGTCCCATCAGGAAGCGATCATACAAAAGCTGGAAAGCCCGGAATTTCTGGAAGTGCTGACCCAGACGCTTTCCAAAGCGCATTATAAAGCAGCACTCCTGATGGATATCCAACAGACGCTGCTGCCCTGCCGCAACCTCTGTGAAGATTTTATAGCCTTGCGGGTGGTGAATGAACAGGAAGTAAAAATCGACGCGGAGATCATACTGGATGATTACGCGCCTGTGGCCAACCTGCTGATCAACGCCATATACGACCGGCTGGACGCTTTTTTAATGCACATGATGCGTGAGGCTAAACAGCCAGCGCACCGATCGCAAAAAAACATATTGTATGCTTCCAACCTGATAGAGGAAATGGTGCAGGTAGCAGGCGTAGAAGCAGCCAGCCTGCTTAACCTGAACTTGTTCGTGGATGGAGTCCCTACCATTCCGCTGCAAGAGGAGACTTCTTTTGAATGTATTCATTTGCAACGCTTTGCGCACTATGTACCGAAGATAAGCCGCGAAAAATCCAGCATCACCTTTATCCGGTCGGGGGCCAAAGAAAAGGTTTCAGCGGATAGGGTGTCAAAAGAATTTAAGCCACAGCTTCATTTTTTGGCAGGTGAAAGACCTGTGGAGGCAAGGAAAACCGAAAACGCAAAACCCCCTGTGCTTGATGAAAGCTTTTTTGAAGAGTTGCGGCAGTATTACTCTATTCAACATGACTTTCCGCAAAACTACCGGCTCCGGGAAGGACCCCTTTCCGGCAATGCGCCGGAAACCTTACAAGTGCGGGTGCGGCAGTTTAAAGCGTACCTGGTTTTCTTTGAGCGTCTCCTCATCCATTACCTGGAGCAACTCTCCGGCTTTCATGCGCTATTGGGTGTAAAACAAAACCCTGCAATCTCAGAAAATGAGCTGCAAAGATTGAAAAGACAGCTTCCTGAACTGGATCTTTTAAAACTAATCGACGAGAACAAATGGGACACCGCCGCTACCTCACCCCAAGGACGTCACCGTCAGTTGCTTCAGCAGCATAAAATCCTGGATCATTTGCTGGCCCGGTTTGCCACCCCGTACACGCCCATCATGACGGAAGCAACGGATGCCAATGCCCTGGAGAAAACCTTGCAGGCGAAAAAAATGCTGCTGAAAGATATTCCCATCATCACCCAAGAAAGAGGTCTGGGACTGCCCGTCAGGCCGCAGGAAAAAGGTATCTGGGACACGGATCTACTGTCTGGTTTTCAGAAAAGAATGTATCGCTTATTAGGGGTAAACAATGAAGCTTTCAGACATGTCAAACTCTCCAGGATAAGGGGCAGCGAGCCGGTGGGGTTTTATCTCATAGAGCACATACTGCTCATGCAGCGGGCGGAAGGCAGTATTTTCAGCAAGAAATTCAACCGTGCTGCTGAACTGCTCTTGGAGTATATCCACGATTTATCGGCTGAAGAGCCGCCACAAGACCCTTATTCTTTCCAACTGACTCTTATACTTCCCGACTGGTATGCTACCTGGCGGCAGCGCAGAAATACGGTAGAAAATGCCATCAGAAAAGAAGTGCCTGTACATATCTTGCCCTATTTCCATTGGCTGAATAAAAAGAACATGGATGAGTTTGAAATCCTCTACGAAGATTGGCTAAAAGCCCTGCTGCAAGTGTACAAAGTATGAAAAAGCAAACGCACCATATCCAAAAACAACAGGTGCTCCTGGATTTTTCTACGGAAGAAAAAGCCCGTCGATGGCATCAAACGGCCGCTGCTATTTACTACAGCAAAGTTCTTCCACAACTCAATAGCCTATTTGATAAACACATCCCGGAAGATCGCCACTATTTTGTGGAACGTTTGGAGATTGATCTGGGAACCATTCAAGAGGAAGCGTTTTCGCAAGCTTTTTTAAAGAAAATAGAAGCCGAATTGATCCGCCTGGTAGCAAGTGCCTCCGCCCAAAAATTTTCAACAATAACGGAAACCACTACCGGGGAAAATGCCCCGCCAGAAGAGCAGCTTTTGATGAAAGAAAGCCAGGAATATCTTCTGGAAAGCTTTTACTACTTTCTCGATCATGGCGTTTTACCCTGGAACACCCATTGGAAAAACCTTGCGATGCTGGAAGCTGACATCCTACAGGAAATAGGCGTAGAAAAGCTAACAAGCTACCCTGGTTTTCAACAGCGTTTGCACCGCGAATTTACCCGAAGACGGCTGTATTTTCAATTTTCCCCATCCTTTTGGGAAGAAGTATGCAACTACTCCTTCAAACCGGTACTGGAAAATCTATATACTATTCAGCAGGATTTAGTCAGCATCCTGATGCTTTTGGCAAAAGATGATGCAAGCCAAAAACAACTAAGCCAGGCGATTTCCGAAGACATCAGGGATTGGATAGGAAACACGGCTCCCCCGGATACCCAAGACTGGTCGCAGCAGTATATTCGTTGGATGGCAGCAAAAGCGTCGCCACATGTAATACCTGTAGGCGAAACCGCTATGCTCAAAGCAGTAAGGCAAGAGCTTATGATGAGAAATAAGAAACAGCATGAGCATACAGCACTTATCACTGCCTTAAAGAATTTGCTTTCCTCAGTGGATACCCAACAGGAAACTAAAGTCGTTCAGCAGCAGGAGCCTGATGTAGACAAATCCAATCAAGATAAACCTGCATCGGTAGAAAGCGCAAAGTCAGATTCACCGAAGGAAGACAGGATACGAGATTCCTCCGAAACCCAGGAAAAGCGTGTCAGTGCAGAGAAACCAACTTTGGACGAGGTTCAAAAGTTAGAGGAAGATACTGCCCGGGATGAATTCACCGCTAAAGATTCCAATAGCCAGCAAGCAGAATCTTTGGAAGATCAGGCGATTGAAGAAGAACCTTTGCCGGAGGATTTCCCCATGAGCTTGTTAAAATCAGAGGGTGAAGAAGATACACAATCCGATCCTTTCATCGAACTTGATGTATATTACCTTACGCACGCAGGCATCGTGCTTACCTGGCCTTATCTTGCCAGACTATTTCATCATGCAGACTATTTAGAGGACAATAACTTTAAAAGTCCACGGCACCAACAACGGGCGGTGCATCTGCTGGCCTATGTTGCTACAGGACAAGAGCAATGCGAAGAACCAGTGTTGGTCATGCATAAATTCCTATGTGCCTGGCCTTTGCAAATGCCTGTTGTCAAAGATCTGGTGTTAACAGATCATGAAAAAACCGAAGCAGACCAGATGCTCAGTAGTCTGATTAAAAACTGGACTATCTTAAAAAATACTTCTTTGGAAGGGCTACGGACTTCTTTCTTTGACAGAGAAGGCAAACTTTTTAAAGAAGAAGAACAATGGAGACTGATCGTGGAGCAAAAAAGCTATGACATGCTCCTGGATCATTTGCCTTACACCATAGCGATCATCAAGCTACCTTGGATGAAGGATATACTAAAAGTAGACTGGGCATAACAACAAAATTGCTGATCATGCAAGCAGCCGCCGTACATAAGCAAAGTAACGAAGCCAAACCCGGGTCACCGGCTAAGCCTTTCTTTGCCAAATCGACTGAAAACAGCTTGTTTTCTGATCGCCAAAACGGCCAGCCTTTCTTCTCCGGCGTACAAACCAAACTTACCATAGGAGAACCCGGCGACAAATACGAACAGGAAGCCGATGCCACCGCCGATCAGGTAGTACAACAGTTGAGCCAGCCAGTCCCCGCTGTGCAAAGCATGTGTGTGGAGTGTGCCAAAGAGGAATTGCAAGAAAAGGAAGCAGAAGAACCTGTTCTTCAGCAAAAATCAGTTTCATCAGGTGAAGCACCTTCCGAAGAAATGATTCATCGAAAATGTACGGAATGTCAAAAAGAGGAACCGTTGCAGAAGAAGGGAACTGAAAAGATGTCTTCACCCCTTACTGGTATTTCTCTTGAAAACCGCTTGTATGCTTCCAAAGGCAGGGGTTCCACCTTACCTGAAAACGTTCGGAACGAAATGGGTGTAGCCTTTGGTGCCGACTTTAGCCATGTGAAAATTCATACGGATACCGAATCGGTTCAAATGAATAAAGCCCTGAATGCCCAGGCTTTTACCCATAACAATGATATTTATTTTAACCAGAATAAATACGATACAAATAGCAGCAGTGGAAAACATCTGCTGGCCCATGAACTGACCCATACGATACAACAAGGTGCTTCTGCTACCGGCAGAGAGTCCCTCCAGACTAAAAAGGCAATTCAGACCTATCCTCAGGCAGGTGCCCCATTGCCTTCTACGGAAAAGCAAGCAACCTATTACAAATATCGCAACAAGGTTTACGACATCATGGGCGAGGGTTCCTTTGAGCCGGGCGGCGACCTTGGTAACTATATAGCCTCTTTATGGGAAAACGGACAGGAGGCTCCTGTCAATATCCAGTTCGGTTCTTTGGCTTCCGGCTATATCTGGGTAAAACCCAAGAGCTCTTTTGTGAACCGCACCTGTGTCTATTTGCCCGTGGGTCTTTTAATGGGTGTAGAAGTGTGTAAAGATACTGCTCCTGATGCTGCCGATTACCATGCACAGCCACAGGTCATTCCGCTTGAACATCCTGCTTTAAATACACAGGGAAAAGGTAGTCTTGTATTAATTGTTGGAATAGGAAGCGGCGTTATTGATGGAAAACTGGGATGGATCGCTGGAAAAACCAAGGATCAGATTGAGCCACTACTGGATGCTCCGTCCGCCACCACCGATGGGGCTGTTTTTTATCCATTCATTTTTGGAGAAGAGCATCAGGGGCGGGAGTTCCAGGAAACCAACAAATCTATCAATAGTCTTAGTAAGGGCTCGTTGTCATTTTTTGTGCATGGTGACCTTACCATCGATCACCAACAGAAGATCAATGCGTTTTTCGGATTCATCAATAGTTTTGATTTTTGGTATGCCCATCTCAAAACGGATATTCAGGGAACCGAAGAGGATAATGTGCCTATAGAACGTACCCCGCAAGGCTATTTATCAGCGGAGTCCAATGAAATCAGGTTAGATAAAGAATGGACAGATCATCATTTTTCTGCCAGCGGGACCCTGATTGCTTCTTATGCCAATGGAAATTTTTCACTCTACGGAGAAGCTACTTATTCGGATAAGCGGCTCGAAGCAGAGGCGAGCGTCTCTGTCAGCCTTAGCGACCGGGAAAAAGCCAAACAACTTTTCCTTGAGCATGTACCGGCCAAAAAAACCGAGCAGCCATCTCAGGAACCTTATCTCGATACCGGACTACCTGACCCGGAACAGCGTCTGGCACTGGTCGCCTGGGGACAGGGGAAATTCAAATGGGTAGACGAGATACGAAAACTGACAGGAGATGCCGCCTTTGTGGTGAGCCCGGAAGGCTATATCGTCACAGCAGGACAAGTAAAGATGCAGCAGGATTTTACACTGATGGATTTATTGTCTAAATATTGGGAATTGTTTACTCTGGAAAAATCTTTACAGTTCTTTGTAGGCCCTGCGCCACTGAAAGTCAGAATAACCGGCTCCCTGGGGGCGGGGTATTCCATTGGCCCCATCACATTTGTAGAACTCAGCGCTTCAGGGGTGTATTCCAATCATCCGGATTATGCCAAGGAATTGTGTATCTCCGGTACCATAGATATGCCAGCGAGTTTGTCTGCATATATCTCTGCGACTATTGCCGCCTCTGTTTTTGTAGGATACAAGAAATTTGGCATTACGTTAATAGAAGGAGGGGGGAAATTGGATGGGATTGCCTCCCTGAATGCTTTTGTCCGGGCTACCCCGGCCCTTGGCATCCGGAAAGAAAATAAAAGCAAAACACAATATTGTCTCAGCGGAAAACTGTATGTAGGAGGCCAGATGAAATTTGATTTATATGGCTCGATTGATATTGCTGTCTTTGAAGAAATAGATTCGGATGGAGAAAAGAAAAAAGTAAGTAAAGGCCAGAATAAGAAAGATGCCTTTGCTTCCTGGACCATCGGGGATTTTGGACTTGAACTTGGCGTAGACTACACCTTAGGCTCTGGTGAAAAGCCTGAATTCACTTATAGCGGTAAAGATTTTGATGAAGCAGCTTTCCTGAAAGCCATGTGGAGAGGAAAGGGAAACAAAGCAAAACGATCTGATCCGAAGCTGGAAGGGGGATTCGCGGAAGAAGGGGGAGAAGAAGTAGGGGCTGTGCAGGATCAACCTTTTGAACCCATAGACCACAGTGCTGACACTATCAGCCCTTATACGCTTCAGGATTCCTTTGCCATGGAAGGAAAAGCCCATGCCCTGTTCCTGACGATCCAAGGAACCCAAGCAAAGCCTGAGGTCAAACTTGAAATGGCCTCTGATCGCCGGGAGCTCGTCGCCCAGATTGAGGAAGAAATAACGATGATCAAAGATTTGAAATTGAAGGGCAATTTCTCGGAAAAGGAGGAGAAAAAAATAGATCAGGCGATCCGGGATCTGGAAAATATTAAAAACAGGGAGATCAACAGGGTCATGCAAACGGCAAAAAATCTTGCTGAAGATCCGCTGACTAACCAGCCTACCTTTGAAGAGGGATTGGAAAGATTAGGAGACCAAGTAGCCGAATACGGTGACCGATATGATAAAACAGACCTCGGTGCAGCGGCAGCTCCCATCACAGTTCCACCAGATCCTTGCGGTGCAAAAGTAAATCCGGCAGGGGTGGAAGTCATCTTATTATTGCCTCCCCAAAAGGCCATCTATCTGGCCCAGTATCAGAAGCTCGTAGCAAAGGGAGAGTTGTACCACAGTAAAAACCGCGCTACCCGCGATACGGAACAATTGAACAAATGGAACCAAAACATGCGGGAAAGAATGCTGCTGATCGTTAAATGCAAGGGAGTAGCACTTGATTTGTTTGATCCCGCGCTGTCCAAACAGCAGCGAGACCGCAATATTCTTCGACCATTCTGGACACCCCGAAGAATTCTGGGAACCGACCAGGCAGGTACACAGCGGCGCATGACAGTAGACCATGTCATTGAATGGCAGGTCAGACCTTTATGCGGAGAAAACTGGATAGATGAACCCTGGAATTTTGAATTGCTTGAACCTTCTGCTAACTCTTCTTCTGGTCCCAGATTATCCGGCAATATAGAAAGAGAACGCCGCCGCTTGGCCCAGCAAACCAAAGATCCTACCTGGATTACTGACGACATTAAGTTTACGAAGGTGGAAACCGAAGCTGATGTCTCCGGCACAGAACGATATGCCGAAAAAGCAATAGAAGATGGCAAGCATCTGAAAGATTACCAGCGGTTAACTGGGAGAGAGGAAGATCCTCAAAAATTAGATGAATGTAAAAATGCAGGGGCTGATCCATTTTAAATTTATACTGGGCTCAAGCAAATGCTTGAAAACATAAAAGATATGGAATAAACCATTGGTCATGAAAGCAGCCGCCGTACATAAGCAAAGTAACGAAGCCAAACCTGGGTCACCAGGCAAGCCTTTCTTTGCCAAATCGGCAGAAAACAGCTTCTTTTCCGAACATCAACCTACGGCTCCTTTCTTCTCCGGCGTACAAACCAAACTTACCGTAGGAGAACCCGGCGACAAATACGAACAGGAAGCCGATGCCACCGCCGATCAGGTAATGCGTATGCAGAATTCTACGGTATCTCCTCTGGAAAGGTCAGAAGATGAGCTACAACCCAAACCCATCTTACGCCTTCAGCCGGAGGAAGAAGACCGTGTCCAAATGAAATGTGATCAATGTGATAAAGAAGAACTACAGCCAAAATTATTGCAGCGCCAGCCAGAAGATGAGGAAGAAATATTACAGCCAAAGTTCCTGCAACGCCAACCGGAACATGAGGAAGAAATATTACAAGCCAAGCTGAACCAAAGCCCGTCAAAGGGAGAAAAAACCACTGAAACTCAGGGTGTCTCACCGGCAGGCGTATCTGTTAATATCGGAAGACAACTCAACAGCATCACAGGAGGCGGCGATCGGCTGGATAGTCATACACGGCAATTCATGGAGCCACGCTTCAATGCTGATTTTAGTCAGATACGGGTACACACAGATAGCCAGGCAGTGCAGATGAGTCAGCAAATCAATGCCCAGGCATTTGCCTATGGCCGTGATGTTTACTTTAACCAAAACAGATATAATCCTGGAACCAGTCGTGGTAAGCACCTGTTGGCCCATGAGCTTACCCATACCATCCAGCAAGGGGCTGCCAGCGTAAAAACTGGAACCCGAAAGGCAGAGCATACTACTCTGGAGGAAAATAAGGAAGCTACTACGGAATCATCTCAAGAACAGATCAACCTTTCCGAACCTGCTGAAGCTTATAAGCCATCAGCAGGAGATACTATCCCAGCCGGGAAAGATG
>JBBSNI010000078.1:0-17460 GCA_038232695.1 Cytophagales bacterium | reverse complement strand
TACGAGCGTCGTTCGTAGCCAGTCAGTTTCTGTAGGGCCAGATTAAAACTTTCAATAACATTAGGTGATAGTGTTTCCATCTCGCTAAATTACATGTTTTCCACTATCTTTGGGTAGGTTTATTTTTCTGCGCTCCCTAATTTTAAAAAAGAAGATTTCTCTTTTTTTGTCCATAAAGTAAAATTATGAAAAGTAGTCTGATCGGACAACTTTTAGATATGAGTTTTTTAGTAAATTATACTGCTATTGATAGTAACAGGTAAGTTGACATACGATAAGAGATAATGAAACAAAAAATCACTTATTGGCAAGAATCAGATGGGATGTATCTGGGTTACCTAAATGATTACCCCGACCACTGGACGCAAGGCGTGGACTTTGAAGACCTCAAAGCGCATCTTCAGGATTTGTACAAAGAATTCAGCAATCGTTAAATCAACGAGTTTCTGGCAAAGAAAATCATCCAGGACTTATTCAGCCCTTGATAAATTGGATAAACTTTATCGTAAGTAAGCAAAGCCATGAAACTACATCAACCCCTGCTTTCAAACATCAAAAGCATTATTGCCCAAAGCCGGGAACAGGCCGTTAGAGCCGTAGACCATACCCGGGTACTAATGTATTGGCACATTGGTGAACAGATTTTTGAAGAAGAACAGCAGGGAAAAGATCGGGCTGATTACGGAAAGTACCTTATCCGTTTGTTAGCCGAACAACTCGAGCCGGAGTTTGGAAGCGGCTTCAGTAAGCGGCAGTTAGAGCTCATGCGGCAGCTTTATCGTACCTTTCCAATTGCGAACGCAGTGCGTTCGCAATTGAGTTGGACACACTATAAGCTCTTGATCCGGCTGGACAATGAAGACAAAAGGAACTATTACATCGCCGAAGCAACGAAAAATAACTGGACAGTACGGCAATTGGAACGACAAATTAACAGCCAGCTCTACGAGCGACTTTTGTTAAGCAACGATAAGGAAAGTGTATTAGCCGTAGCGCGAGGCGAAAAATCACCTTCCGATGCCAGGGAAATTATCAAAGATCCCATGGTACTGGAGTTTTTAGGGCTGAAACGGGAAGCTACTTACTATGAACAAGACTTAGAGACAGCACTCATTACACATCTGCAAGACTTTCTGCTGGAACTGGGTAACGGTTTTTCGTTTGTAGCCCGGCAAAGGCGATTGCACTTAGACGGAGATGAATTTTTTGTGGACTTGGTCTTCTACAATCGCCTGCTGCAAAGCTTTGTGCTCTTTGAGATCAAAACCCATAAACTTACCCACCAGGATTTGGGACAGTTGCAGATGTACGTCAACTACTTTGATCGATTTGAAAAGCAGGATTTTGAAAACCCGACTGTTGGTATATTGCTGTGTGCGGACAAAAACGATGCGGTGGTAAAAATCTCTCTGCCGGAAGACAATACGGCTATCCTGGCCAGTAAATACCAACTCTATCTTCCCACTGAGAAGCAGTTGTTAAACGAACTAAAGACTGAACTGAAAAAGCTTGACGGGCAGTGATAGCTATTAGCTTTATTATCAAAACCAATTCCTTCCTACTAAAACGGCGATCTTTTTAGAACAGTAGCATAACCCACCTTAATCTGCCGGTTTCCATTGAAGTTTTGCCATTCGGATTCCATCCACTCCAAGGTTCAGGGCTACTATATAGTATTCACCTTGATAGTAAACAATTTCCGGGGCTGCTACCGGCAAGGTGCCAATGTTGAAATCATCATGGCCGACACCAAAGTTCACTTTTCTTATGAAAATCAACAAGAAACAAAGGAACGGCGCATTGAACCGCCCGGCCTTCAAGATCGTTACGGAGATAACCACGAAAGTCATGAAGCATACCCTTGAAAACGACCAGCTTACTGTGCAGGTCAACGCACACGGTGCCGAACTGAGCAGCGTAAAAAGCCGGGAAACCCAGCGCGAATTTATCTGGCAAGCCGACCCGGCGGTATGGGCGCGCCATGCGCCGGTGCTCTTCCCCATCGTAGGCAAGCTCAATCAAGATCAGTACCGGCTCGATGGTAAAACCTATACGATGTCGCAACATGGCTTTGCCCGCGACCAGGACTTCCGGCTGGCAGGGCAGCAAGAAGATCAACTTACTTTTGAGCTTGCTGCCCATGAGGAGACCAAACATATGTATCCCTTTGATTTTGTGCTGCGCATCGGCTATCAATTGTCAGCCAACAGGCTACAGCTTACTTACCAGGTAAAGAACGCTGGCAGCCAGCCCATGCCTTTTTCTATCGGCGCACACCCTGCCTTTTACGCGCCTGCCCAGCAAGACAAGCACTGGGAAGAGTATGCGCTGCTGTTTGAAAAAAACGAAACCCTGGATCGCCACTTTATAGAAAACGGGCTGCGCAACGGGCAGACCAAACGCCTGCTGGACGATGAACGCCTGTTGCCGCTCCACCGCCATTTGTTTGAAGACGATGCCATTATCTTTGAGCAGGTACAATCCGATTGGGTAAGCCTGGTGGCAGAAACGACCGGAGAGAAAATAGTGACCGTGTACATGAAAGACTTTCCCTACCTGGGCATCTGGCAAAAGCTGGGCGCCGATTTTTACTGCATAGAACCCTGGTGCGGACTGGCAGACAAAGCTGGCTTTACGGGAGACTTTACCGGGAAAGAAGGCGTTCAGCTATTAGAAGCAGGAAAAGTGTTTGAGGTGGGTTTTGGGATGGAGTTTCATGAAGGTTAGAATTTTTACTCACAAGAGAAATACTCTGATTTTGATTTTTGCAATGCTATCTTGTATGACTGCTGAAATGCATAAAACAGAACAAATGCCTATCATCGCATATGTTAGTATATAAATATCGCGGGGGAGACGAAGAAATATTTAAACGCGACATTGCTTCACTTGAAAAAGATTGCTTTTGGGCTTCCAATATAGAATCACTAAATGATCCATGTGAAGCATTGGTTGATGGTGAATATTTCAAACCTTATCTTGAGCGGGCAGCCAGTATTTTAACTGGTTCGTCTTATGAAGTTGCTACTTTTAAAGAGGTATATGGAAGCTTGAAAGAACTTATATCTAAAGTATTAAAAGCTGGCATATTCTCCCTTTCAAAAAGGTATGATGATGAGTTGCTATGGGCTCACTATGCCAACTCACATAAAGGGTTCTGCATAGAGTATGATTTGGATATCCTTACAAGACGAAAGAATAGAGAGTTTAATAGAATAGATGTACTTTACGCTAAAAAACCTCCCAGAATTGAGGTGAAGGATATTATCCATCTTAACAAAAACGGAATCACTAGCTTCTTGCAAAAGTTAGCTGGCACCAAATCCAAGTTATGGTCTTATGAGCAAGAAGTAAGAATAGTTACCGATACCTTTGGTAGTCAATCTTACGATTTTCGTGCTGTAAAAGGAATTTATTTTGGATTAAAAATGCCTGAGAGTCAAAAAGAAGCTGTAATGAACCGTTTGAAAGGGCGCGGTATCAAATATTATCAGATTTATCTTAAAGAGAAATCCTATCAGTTCGATGCTAATCCAGTTTTGGATAAGTATGAAAATAGCCCTCCATATCTCTATAAAATAGCTCCGATAGCAGAATCTGCTAGTGCCATTGAGAAAAGTTGGATAGAAGAGTTTTTAAAACCGTACATTCCATATAAACGTAAAGCTGTTGAAATAGCCAGAAGAGATCCTTATTGTGCTAAAGTTTTATGGGCTGATTTTCATTCTTCCAGCACTCCTGAAAAGCCTATTGTATTTGTGCAATCTATAGGAATACATCAAAATTATTATGATGATCAGTATTCGCTAAAGGAAATTGATAAGCTGTACGCCAATATCCAGGATTTGGAGTAAATTGACGGGTAGTAAAAACATAAAAACAAATAGAATGTGCAATGATGACAGGGGACAGCCCTTTTTACACCGGATACCCCTGCGCAATACGTTCCAGTTGCTTTACTATTAAGTCTATTCCGGTAGAAGTGGAAAGTAAAGAAATCGGTAAAGCTCCCTGAAATTCACCGGCAGGCAGATGCAGCCAGGCACGGAATTCTTCCGTGCTGCACTTCTGTTCCTAAAGTAAAAAGGTCTTTTTCAAACATATCAAAAGGTTTTCTAAGGCTGCGTGAGTTCAGAAAATATGGTCAAAGTATTTAGTAGGGGAAAGTTTGCTGTTTGAGCGCTAGCGACCGGGGTGCCGGTGCACTTTCAAACTTTCCAAGATTTTTTACGGTCCGCCGCTGCGGTCTACTTTTTTATCGAATGAAAAAATCGGACCGCCGATGCGGTAGAAGCCCGTCCGGCTTGAGGACAATGGTTTGACAATCAATAAATTACAGTTCTTGCATATGACTACCTTTCGCCGAATTCACGTTGAGTTCCAAAAAAACAAAGTAAGCCCCATGTGTACGGCGCTTACTTTGTTTCTGTCTCAAATCGTTAACAAGCCTTTATGTAGCCCAGGCTTTGCCAATGTCTGCCAAAGGTACACAGCCGTCGTAGCTGCCGGGCACGGCTACATATTGTAAAAACTGGGTAGCGCCTACTTCGGAAGTAAAGAAGCCCAGCATGGTCAGCTCTTTCATGGTGAAGAAGAAAGGCTTCTTGTCGTTCTTACCCTTTTGCTGCTTTTTGGACGCTTCGGCTTCGCTTGCGTATTTTTTGATCAGGGCATTTTGCTGCTCCGGTTTAAGATCGGCAAAAGCATCGCCAAACTGCGCTTCGCTGTCTTTTTCCAACTGCTCTACGCCAGCAATAAACTGTTGCTTTTCTTCTTCCAGATAGATGTCATTGAGCATGGCATCAATAAATTCCGGTACACCGGCGTCTTTCGCGCCGGGAGTATCCGTCTTGGGAAGAATGCGCTCTGCAAATTCAGCGACCGCCGCTGCCTGGTCTTCCGACAGGAACTGGGGCTTCCAGTTGAGTTCTTTCTTTGCGGTGCATCCCTGCAACACACCGGCAATCGCCGAGGAGGACAATGCGCCCCCCATGATCAGGGATACCCTTTTAATAGCTTCTCTACGATTGATCATAAGTATATAAGTTTTATTGACGTCAAACGGTTTACATGTTTTGTCTGTTGAGTTCCTTCACGGCATGGTCTACCGCCCGGGCGGTCAGTGCCATGTACGTCAGCGAGGGGTTTACGCACGAAGCGGACGTCATGCAGGCGCCATCGGTGACAAACACGTTAGGCACTTCGTGCAACTGGTTCCACTTGTTCAGTACCGAGGTTTTGGGGTCGCGCCCCATGCGGGCGGTGCCCATCTCGTGGATGCCCAGCCCGGGCCAGCTACCGGCATCGTAGGTTTCTACATTTTTGAAGCCTGCGGCTTCCAGCATCTCGGCGGCAGCGTTTTGCATATCCGGGCGCATCGCTTTTTCGTTTTCCTTGAACTCTGCATCAAACCGGACAGTAGGCTGCCCCCACTGGTCCAGGTTGTCGTAGTCCAGCGTCATTTTGTTCTCGTGGTAGGGCAGCGTCTCGGCAAAGCCGGTCATGCCCAGCGTCCAGGGACCTGGCTGCAACAGACCGTCTTTGAAGTCGGCGCCAAAGCCCAGTTCACTCACCGCGTTGGACCAGTTGGTACGGCTGCCGCCGCCCTGGTAACCATAGCCGCGCACATAATCTTTTTGCTTTGACTTATTGTCCAGGTTTCTGAAGCGGGGAATATAAAAGCTGGTCGGCCTTCTGCCCGAGTTGTAGTATTTGTCACCAAAGCCATCGTAAATGCCATTGGCACCTGCCCGGAAGTGGTGGTCCATCAGGTTATGCCCTAACTCGCCGCTGCGGTTGCCCATGCCGTTGGGGAAAGCATCCGACTTGGAGTTCATCAGGATCGCCGTAGAAGCTACAGCCGAAGCACAGCAGAAAATGACTTTAGCATAATACTCCACCTCTTCTTTGCTCTCCCGGTCGATGATACGAACGCCCGTGGCGCGCTTCTTTTTGGTAACGTAAATGACGGAGCTTACAATGGCATCGGGACGCAGGGTCAGGTTGCCCGTAGCGGTAGCTGCCGGCAGGGTAGCGGATTGGGTGCTAAAATACGCACCATAAGGACAACCCCGGATACAAAGGTTACGGTACTGGCAGCGGGTACGCCCGTTGTGGTTCTCCGTCAGGTTGGCCGTACGTCCGATGGTGACGACCCGTCCGTCCAACTTTTCGGCTACTTTTGCTTTGAAGTGCTTTTCCACACAGTTCATTTCTATAGGCGGCAGGAAGTTGCCGTCGGGCAGTTGTGGCAGCCCTTCTTTCTGCCCTTGTATACCGGCAAAGCCTTCTGCATACGTATACCAGGGCTCAATGTCTTTGTAGCGGATGGGCCAGTCTACGCCGAAACCATCCTTGGCGTTGGCTTCAAAGTCCAGGTCGCTCCAGCGGTAGCTGTGCCGCCCCCACATGATGGAGCGTCCGCCTACGTGGTAGCCGCGCATCCAGTCGAAGCGTTTTTCTTCGCTGTAGGGGTGCAGATCATCCCGCACAAACCAGTGCTTGCTGGACTCGCGGATGCTGTAGCCCGTACGGCTTTGTTTGGGGTAGCGTTCTTCAATTTCTTTAACCGGTACGCGGTCACCGTGCGGGAGTTCCCAGGGTCTCAGCGTAGCCGTCGGATAATCTTTGACATGCTCTACGTTGCGTCCTCTTTCCAGTAACAGCGTTTTTAGGCCTTTTTCGGTGAGCTCTTTGGCTGCCCAGCCGCCGCTGATCCCTGAGCCAATGACGATAGCATCGTAGGTGTTATCTTCTTTTGCTTTTGCGTTGATATACATGGAGTCGTGTGTAAGTTGATAATAAAGCGTTCAATATAGTCTTTTCACAAATAATTCTAAAAGAAAGTTCTTAAAAGTTGGTCTAAATTGCATTGTTTTTAATAGCTGGGAGACGGGAGACCGAAGTCGGAAGTAATGTACTTCGGTCCCGGTGGGGCACCACTTCCGGCTTCCTACTTCCTGCTATAAAATATTTTTCAACTCACTCAGGCAATTGATCTCGTAGGTAACCTTTTCCTGGTGTTCTACTTTGAGTGGGTTAAAAAAGATGCAATCCATGCCTGCTTGTTGCGCCCCCCGGATGTCGGCTTCCAGGTTGTCGCCGATCATGATACAGTCCTGATGCTGCGCTTTGATCTTCCTGAGCATATACTCAAACATCTCCCGGCTGGGCTTTTTATGCCCTATGTCGGAGGTGACCACTTCTACAAAAAAGTCAGTGAGTCCGGCGCTTTTGAGTTTGAGGGCTTGCACATCGGCAAAGCCATTGGTCAGGATATGCAGGGCGTAACGGCTTTGCAGATATTTGAGAATATCAATAGTGTAAGGAAAAACATGTGGCTTGGTAGGGCATAAGCGGAGGTATTCGTCAGCCATACTGGCAGGAACCTGTTCTTCCTCCACGCCTAACCGGGTCAGGATCAGGTGGAACCGCTCGCTGCGCAGCCTTGCCTGGTCATATTCGCCCCGGTTGTACAAATCCCAGAGCCGGTGGTTGACTTCCCGGAAAGTACCGCAAAACTGCTCACAGCTAAAAGAACCCAGGTCGGCAAGGGCAAAGGTCTGGTAGAGTTCTGTGAGCGTTTCCTGCGAATTTCTTTCAAAATCCCACAGCGTATGATCCAGATCGAAGAGGATATGCTGGTGCCGTTTTATATTCATCATCCTTTATTTTTGCAGGGTATCGTTAAAACTGCGGAATGCCCCCGGAACCAGTCCGGGGCAAGCTGTCCAGCGGACCGGGTCGCCGGGCGATTGGACTTGTCTATCTTGGCCATACCGTGATATTGTCGCATGTATTGATAAGCCGTGTGCTGACGGTTCGCCGCGCGATTGCCGTAGAAATACTGCGCAGATAGTACCGTTACGGTAAGTATCTGCGCATCGTTCACCTGACGGCGAGCATCGGTTTTAGGTTGAACTACTTTTAAATAATCGTCCATAAAGCAGCCGCCGTGGCCTGGTATATTGCAATCGTGTAGCTTGCCTACCGGCAGTCAGGTCTGTCATAATTATGGTAGTAAAGGTTGAGAACTTTAACCTAACAATCTTTTCACAGACTACGCTTCATTTATCTCAATAATCCGCACTTTGAGTTAATTTATTCAATCCTTCAGTTCTTCAATCCTTATGAGTTATCGTACTTCCATTACAAAACTATTTAGTGCGGCACAGACAGCGATCTACAACGCCGACGTGCTGGAAAACTACCAGTTGCCGCGCGAGCAGCTTTCGCAAAACAAAGCGATGATAGAGGCGCTGATAGCGACCCGCAACCGCCGTATGCAGAAGAAAGGCGAAGCCGAAGAAGCCACCCGCCTGCGCAACGAAGCTGTCAAAGCCCTCAACGCCTGGATGGTATCTTTCCGCGGCATTGCCCGCATCGCCCTGAAAGACAAACCCCAACTGCTGGAAGCGCTGGGCATCATGGTGAAGACTAAAAAGGTGTAGCATCAGAAAGGGTGTGTTACGAATCTTTGGCTTCGTTCCAGTACCGGTCCATCTCTGCCAGCGACATGTCTTTCAGGTTTTTGCCCTGCGCACTGACACGCTCTTCCAGGTAGTTGAACCGTTGCATAAACTTCTTATTGGTGCGTTCCAACGCTTCTTCCGGGTTGATACCCGCAAAGCGGGCGTAGTTGATCAGTGAAAAGAGCAGGTCGCCAAACTCTTCCTGCGCCTTCTCCGGATGGTTAGATTCCTCCTGGCGAAACTCTTCGAGTTCTTCCTGCACTTTCTCCCACACCTGCCCTTTGTGTTCCCAGTCGAAGCCTACGCCGCTGGCTTTTTCCTGCATCCGGTAAGCTTTGATCAGCGAGGGCAATGAGGAAGGTACACCGCCCAAGACGGTTTTCTTGACGTTTTCTTTTTCCTTCAGTTTGATCTGCTCCCAGTTGCGCTCTACCGTGGCAGCATCGTGGGCTTGTACCTCGCCGTATACGTGCGGATGGCGGCGGATGAGCTTTTCGCAAATGCCATGCAGCACGTCCGCCACATCAAAATGCCCTTTCTCATCGGCAATTTTGGCATAAAAAACGATGTGCAAAGCCAGATCACCCAACTCTTTCTGCACTTCTGCCGCATCTCCTTCCAGGACCGCATCCGATAGCTCGTAAACTTCCTCAATGGTCAGGTGCCGCAGGCTTTCCAGGGTTTGCTTCCTATCCCAGGGGCATTTCTCCCGGAGTTCTTCCATAATCGTGAGCAGACGGTCAAAGGCATGTAAGGCTTCCTGGCGGCGTGATTCAGCAGGTTTTTGCATAATTGAGGGACTGAGGGATTGAAGGACTGAAGGATTGAATTAACTTTTGAATTTCACTAAGAAGGTTGATATTACGAATCAGCATGAAGAATCATAGTCAATCATCAAATCATTGAATCATAGTCCATAGTCCAGTAGCTTATTTAGCCGCCGGATGCTTTGTATCATGGCGCGTACGGAGTGGTAGTTGATCTTCCAGGAATGGCTCATATGGGTCCAGATGGGGTCGCCCTCGCGGGTCAGCAGCGGCCACCATTCACCTGCCTGGTGGTGTATCATTTTGTCGAACACAAAGCGGTGTACATTCTCGTAAGCGGGCCAGTAGCGGTCGGTGTGCAGTGTCAGGCAGGCGTCCAGCATCCCGATCATCAGTTCGGCCTGCTGCCAGAATTCTTTTTCACGGTCGTAGACTTCCCCGTCGTGGCTTCCTTCCACATAGACGCCGCCGTATTCTTCGTCGATGCCGTGCGCGATAGCATGGTCGTAGATGGTTTTGAGCAGATCGTGGTAAGGCTCCGTAGCTTCGTTCATCACATGCAGCGCATGGGTGAGCAGCCAGGCAAACTCCACATTGTGTCCATAGCTGGTGTTGTCGTCGGCTTGCGCCTTGTGCCCTTCGTCGGTAAAGCGGTCCCATCCCCAGACAATATCAAACTTGATCTGTGGCGCTACCTGCCAGTCTGGATAAAACTGCGGGATGCCCGTGCGGTATTGCGGGTGCAGCATCCGGTGGATGAGGATGTCGATGTCTTCTTTGAGTTTGCGCTTGTGTACCGGTTTGCGGCTGCACTCATACAGACTGGTAAAGGCTTCCATCAGGTGCATGTGCGCATCCAGCGTCTTGCGGTCGCCACCAGCCGCGCCGGGGCCTTTCAGCTCCCACTGGCGGTCAAACATCTCAAAGTATCCGCCATACATCGTATCAGCGGCGTACTTCTGAAGCAGATCAAAGACCTTTTCGGCATATTCCAACCCGATGGGGTCGTTGCTGGCCAGGGTGTATTCGCACAGGCTGTAGATGGCGAAGCTGTGGCCGTACACGATCTTCTCATCAATCCTGACTTTCCCTTTGCGGCCGAGCAGCCAGTAGAAGCCGCCAAAATCTTTGTCCCACATCTTGTTGAGGAGAAAGTCCATGCCGTGTTGGGCAAACGCCAGGCACTGCCCGTCGCCATAGCCTGCCCGGTGTGCCGACGAAAAAGTGTACACGCAACGGCTCTGGGCGATCAGCGATTTTTCATCTTCGCCGCTGTCGTTGCCGTCTTTGTCAAAGTGCGTGATGAAGCCGCCGTTTTTATCATCTTTGCATCGCTCCAGCCAGAAAGGGAGCAGTTCGCCGGTGAGGTGCTGCTCGGCTTCCTGCTTGCAAAGGCCTATTTTTTCCTGGTTCATACAGTGTGTGGTTGTCAGAAATAAAGATAGTAAATAAGCTTTTTGTTCAAAACCGGAAGTTTACAAACTAATTTTTTTATCTTGTTGCCACACTAATCCCAACCTGCTATGAAAACTTTATCTATTGTTTCCACATTACTTGTCTTTGCGTTTTTCTCCCAAAGCTTTTCAGACAAACCCGGAGAAGAACTCGCCGCTGCCGCCCAACAGTTTCTCAACAGTCTGGATAAAAACCAGCGGGCGCAAGCCACTTTTGCAATGGACAACGAGGAACGCTACAACTGGAACTTTGTGCCGAAAGAACGCAAAGGTATGCCTCTGAAGTCTATGAACGAAGTTCAACGCAAAGCAGCCCACCGGCTCATACAAGCTTCCCTGAGCCAGCAAGGGTATAAAAAAGCGACCCAGATCATGGAACTGGAAAATGTGCTGCGCTCCCTGGAAGGCCGCGGCGCTGATGATACCTACCGCGACCCGCTCAACTACTATTTGAGTATTTTTGGCAAGCCGCAACTAGAAGAAGCCTGGGGCTGGCGGCTGGAAGGGCACCATCTGTCGCTCAACTTTTCTTCGGTAGACAACCGGATCGTCTCGGCCTCTCCTGCCTTCTTCGGGTCTAACCCGGCCAAGGTACCTTCCGGCCCGAAGAAAGGCTGGCAGGTGCTGCAACCCGAAGAAGACCTGGCGCGTACACTGATGCGTTCGCTCTCGCCCAGCCAGCTACAAACGGCTTTGCTTGCCGAAGAAGCTTATCCTGAAATTGTGACCGGCACTGAGCAGGAAGCCAAGGTAGATAACCCCGAAGGTATTGCTTTTCCTGATATGACCAAAGAGCAGCAAAACAAGCTGATGCAGTTGTTGCAGGTGTATTATGAGGTATACAAACCGGAACTGGCAAAAAAAGAAATGCAGGAGATCAAAGAAGACCAAGATCAGATATATTTCGGCTGGGCAGGCAGCCTGGAATCCGGTCAGGGCCATTACTATCGCATTCAGGGGCCTGCGTTTGTCATAGAGTACGACAATACACAAAACAACGCCAACCATGTCCACACCGTCATCCGCGACTTAGAGAATGATTTTGGAGGCAATATATTGAAGGAGCATTACGAGGAAGCGCATAAGGAATAGTTAACGCAACGAGTTAATATTGTACAACAAAGGTCAGATACATCATCAAGACTATGCACCCTTATCTCAAATGGATAAGCATCTTCTTCATTTTCCTTGTCACTCCAACGCTGGCACAAAACGAGCACGGCCATCTCATGCAACTCATACAAAAAGAGTGGGCTTTTCGTATGAAGGAGTTTCCAATGGCAGCCAGCGGCAACGGTATCCATCAATATGATGACCAACTGCCGGAGGTGAGCCTAAAAGCCGCCAAAAGAAGATCAGCATTTTGGCAAAACATTTTAAACCAACTTGAAACGATTGACCCTCAAGCACTTTCGGAAGAAGATCGTATCAACTACGAATTCTTTAAGTTTGTGCTGGAAGACGATGTGGCGGGCGTCAGGTTTGAAGACTATCTTGTGCCGATCAACAGCGAAGGCAGTTTTCATTCTTCTCTTTTCTTTATGATCAACAACATGCTGTTTGATCGTGTAAAAGACTACGAAAATTACATCAGCCGCCTCAGAAAGTTTAAAACCTATGCCCAACAAAACATGGACATGATGCGGTTGGGCATTAAAAAGGGGAAAACTGTGCCTCGAGTCGTATTAAAGGGATTTGAAGCAACGATTGACCCCTACATCGTCACAGATCCTGCTAAAAGCCAGTTTTACAAGCCCTTCGAGCAGATGCCGCCCACCATCCCGGCAAAGGAGCAGGCAAGGCTTCGCCAGGCAGGAAAGGATGCCATCCAGGAAAGTATTCTTCCTGCTTATAAGGCTTTCAGAAAATTCCTGGTAGAACAATACCGGCCCCAGGCTGCCAGGACGATTGCCGTTTCTGAATGGCCGGATGGTCAGGCATACTATCAGCAACGGATTCACTTTTTTACTACGCTGCCGATGACACCCGGCGAAGTGTTTGAAATCGGACAGCAGGAAGTAAAACGCATAGCGGCAGAGATGCAGACTATCATCGATTCGCTCCACTTTGAAGGAAGCTTTGCAGACTTTATTGCGTTTCTGCGCACTGACCCGCAGTTTTATGCCAAAACGCCGGAAGCTTTGCTCCAGGAAGCCTGTTTTATTGCCAAAGAAATCGACGGAAAGCTGCCTATGCTTTTTGATCAATTGCCCCGCTTGCCGTATGGCGTAGCGCCTGTACCGGATGCCATTGCGCCTAAGTATACCGGCGGGCGTTATGTGGCAGGTTCTGCCAAAAACCATAAAGCAGGCACCTATTGGGTCAACACCTATCAATTAGATAGCCGTCCGCTCTATGTATTGCCTGCCCTTACCTTGCACGAAGCCGTTCCGGGTCATCACCTGCAACACGCACTGGCGGAAGAGCTGACGGATATGCCTGAGTTTCGCCGGCATACCTATCTGAGCGCCTATGGAGAAGGTTGGGGGTTATACGCGGAGTTTTTGGGCAAAGAAATGCATGTCTACAAAACACCTTACGAAGATTTTGGCCGGCTTACCTATGAGATGTGGCGTGCCTGCCGCCTGGTAGTTGATGTAGGGATGCACGCCAAAGGATGGAGCCGTGAAAAAGCGGTAGATTTTCTGGCTTCCCATACGGCGTTATCATTGCACGAAGTCAATACAGAGATCGACCGCTACATCGGATGGCCTGGTCAGGCGGTGTCCTACAAAATCGGGGAGATGAAGATCCGGGAACTGCGCAAGAAAGCCGAAGCCGCCTTAGGAGACAAGTTTGATGTCAGGGTCTTTCACCGGGTGGTGCTGAGCAACGGCTCCGTTCCGCTTTTTGTGCTGGAAGATCTGGTGAATCGTTATATCCAAGCTGAAGAACTGAAGAACTGAAAAACTGAAGAGTTGAAAGATTGAAGTTGTGTTGTAGGATTTAGTTGTAGTCAGACAGACAGAAAACAGTATCTGATCGCTTACATTTATTGGTCCTTCAACCTTTATTCGTCTTCTATATCTGCTACAAATACAAAAGCGCTTTTGCGGGGCGGGGGCATAGGACTATCTTCGCCGCGAACGGTTTTCCAGATGATCTCGCTGAACTCCGTGTCGGGAATGGCGTCTTCTACCGTCAGGTTCAGTTCTGCCGAGCGGCGGGAGAGTTTGTTGTCTTTGGTGTTGCGCTCGTTGAGGTCTACGTTGTTAGGCAAAGCAGTATAAGCGATGGTATCTGCCTGGGGTGTAAAACATTCCCACAAAGAATTGGCGGCGGCATCATACTGGCTCATAGGCGGCAGCCCCAGGATCAACTCTATGGTTCTGAGCACCGAAGCAGTAGAATACATGGTATGAACCACGGCATTGCGCTTTACATGCCCCCCGGCAATGAGCAGTAGCGAACGGTGGGCATCCACATGGTCAGGACCGTTCTGCGCATCGTCTTCCAAAGCAAAAACCACCGACTCTTTCCAGATGTTGCTCTTAGAAAGATGCTCAATCATCCTTCCCAGCGCCAGGTCGTTGTCTGCCAGGTAGGCAGTTGGCGTAGGCGCGCCCAGCCTGGCGCCTGCCGTATGGTCGTTGCCAAACCGCAAGGTCTGAAAACGGGGTACGGCATTGATAGCCAGCAGAGAATCAAAATCTTTCTTCCACTTTTCAAAACGGAATACATCCTGGATGCTCAGATCGTAGCCGGGGTAGTCTTCATCGATGTGCCCTTTCAGGCTGGCCAGCGGTGTTTCACCTTCGCGAGCAAACTCTCCGTAGCTCCGGTAGCTTACCCCGGCGCGCTGGCAATAGTCCCAGATATAGCCTTTTTCGGGGTAGGCGATCTCCCGCGAACCTTCATAGTCGTAGGTACCGCCACGCCCGCCGTAGCTGGTGGGCCAGGTTTTTTCTACATAGTCGGTCGCATAGGCGCCCATAGACCAGTTGTGTCCGTCGGCGCTTACCTCTGCGTTCACATAAAAGTTGTCTAACAGCACAAAATCACGCGCCAGTTTGTGGTGGTTGGGCGTTACTTTTTCCGGGAACAGGCATAAGGAACTGTCGCCGTTGCCCTGTGGCATATCGCCCAGCACCTGGTCATAGGTACGGTTTTCTTTGATGATATAAAACACATATTTGATAGGCGAAGGGTCGCCTACCTGAATAGGGATTGGGTTGCCGACTTCGCCTTCAGATGTGTTTTCTGTGGCTTTATCATAAGGCGTATTTTTGTATACCGCTTCGGTATAGGCTGCCAGCGTAGCAGGGTCAGGCTCATCGATGAGCGAGAGCGTTCCTTTAAACAGGCGGGCAATATACTGGGTATCTTCTTCGCGCCGCTCATAGGGGTTGGGGCCGTTGGGATTGGCCTGGGAAGAACCGCCTTTGCCGTTGGCCACCATCACCTGGTCGTGTACTACCCTGACCGTGGTAGGATACCATTCGGTAGGAATAAAGCCCAAGGATTTGCTCTCACCTGGTTCGGATACATCAAACACAGCCAGGCAGTTGTTGTCGGCATTGGCAATGTATAGCTTCTCTTCATCAGCCGACAGCGCCAGGCTGTTGGTGGTGCTGCCGGTCGGCGAGCCTGCGTATAACGCTGCCGAAATAGTTTCTATGACTTTAGATGCATCCAGGTCAATGACAGACACGGAGTTGGCATTGGCGTTGGCCACGAAAAGGTAGCGTCCGCTGTGCGTCATGATCATATCGTTGGGGTGGCTCTCGACGGGTATTTCTTTTGCAAACCGCCGTGTCTTCAGATCAAATACAGAGACTTTTTCATGGCCCCACAAGGAGACATATACCTGCTGGCGGGTAGAATCGTACAGGCAGGTGTAGGCTTCGGAAGGCAGCGCGTAGCGACCCGTCGTTTGTTTGGTTTGCAGGCTGGCTATGTACAGGGCACTATCTTCTTTGGTGACGGCATACAACTCTTTCTGCTGAAAGTTGAGGTCAATGCCTGCTACCGATATTTTGTTGGGCCAGGGTTTTCCAAAAACAATAGAGTCGCTGAGCGAAAGCTTATCGTTTTGAATATTGTAAATTTTTACCGCATTATCGTTGCCTGCCGACACGTACAATGATTGATCGTTGGGTCCGAAATGGATGCCCAGCCAGGCTTTGGCAATGACTGCTTCGTCTAACACTTTCCCTTCCCGCGCGTCGATCAGCATCACCGATTGGGTGCTTTGCCCGTTGTTGGTTACGGCGAGGTACTGCTGGTTGGCAGATACAGCCATGTTGAGTGGAAAATCTCCTAATTGTACAGAGGTACCTGCCGGAGAGAGCGACCATCCATTGGGCAAGACAAGGCGTTTTTCATTGAGCGCCTGTACTATTTCTGATGGTGGGGTTGCCGTATCGGTTACGGTATCCAGGCTGGTCTGGCAAGCAGATGCAGCCAAAAAAACAAATAGGCTTGAGTAGGGTAGGTATTTCATAGTATTTGTAGGCTTTTGGGTAAAGGTAAGCGATATACTACAAAAACCCCGGCTGCGCATGTTAAGAAATTATTAAGTACAAAGAATGGATGTAAGGCAAGACTGAACGGGAAAAGCATATTTACAGCGCAGAGGGCAAAAAAAAACAGTGTCTATGGAAGACACTGCCTTTGACTACTACCTAGTTTAAACCTCTACTACCTAAAAATGAAAGTATAAAAAAATAAGTTGAAAAAATATGTTAACTTTTTAAGGGTTAGCCTCTTATTGTCGTTTGTTATATTGCCAACGCTGTGCCAGTATCCTGTAAAGCAGGATTTAAGCTATCTGCCGGAAAATACCAGGGAAAGTATTCTACACTATGAGGAAGGGAAACAACTAAAAAGGTGGAGGTATCGCCTAAAGATCAATCGGGTTGAAGGATGTTAGACTTCTCGTCGTTGACGCCTTTCTCCAGGAAAATCAAGTTGTGATAGAAATGCATCCCTACAATATGCTGATCGTAGTAAGTGGGTTGATAATTACTGATCAGGAATTCTTTATGATTTAGCGCATCTGTCAACTGCTTGAAGAAGTTCATCATAGTTGCAGGCTCTTGCAGGTTCTCACTGCTTCCTCCATAGTCGGGCCAGTAAGATGTTTGGGTGTCTTCCACCACGTAGGTGCCCCCGTCTTTCAAATGAGGAAACAGCCAGGCAAACGATTTGATCACATGCTCATTCACATGGCTGCCGTCGTCTATGATAACATCCAGGGGTCCGGTTTCGGCAATTATCTTTTCCAGAAAAGCTTCATCTACCTGGCTTCCCTGGAATATCCTGATACGGTCTGCCTCATGCGCTGATTTATCATAGATATCCACTGCATAGATTTGAGCGTACGGAAAATAATCGCGCCACATTCTGAGCGACTTGCCGCCCTTGTGCGGTCTGTCATAGCCGCCTACGCCAATTTCCAGCAGTTTGATCTTTTGCCGCCGGTATTTCTGTAAATGATGATGGTAATGAGGAATATAGTTGTGTCCTTTGCCTTTGTCGGTGCGGTAGATTTTTGCCAGCATAGCCAGGTTATTAGAAAAAGGAGTAGCCCCTATTTTCTCAGCTATTCGTTTGATATTCATTAACGGTTGGTGTGTTGAAAAAAAAGACTTGCAAGTAGTAGGCTACTGCCTCTTTGCAAGTCGGCAAATTTAGCAGTAATAGGTTGAAATACTAAGCTATCATCGCTTGCGCTCAAAAGAAGGCGTCTGATGATGGTCTTCTTTTCGTCCGGCTACTCTGACTACGACAGGAGGCTCTATCAAATGCGCTTCTACCCTGGAGCCT
>JBBSNI010000077.1:0-17584 GCA_038232695.1 Cytophagales bacterium | reverse complement strand
CTTACGCGTAGCTTATCTGTCAAACCAGTGGCTTCACTTACAAAAGGCTGTCCGTAACGCTGCTTAGCTAACTTGTCCTACACCCCAATCAACCGGGCGCCGGGCGCACTCAACGCTCAAGTACAAATATTACCCTGGCTTCACTGCCGTATCCACGGTTGTCCATGCGCCGCTTTGGGCAGATTCCAGGAGCGCATCCAGGGCCCGCATATTGTGGATAGCGTCGTTGGGCGTGTTGGGCAGCGGCTTGTTTTCTCTGATGGCACGGGCAAACGCCTCAAACTCTAAAATATACTGATCTTCCGGGCCGGTATATACCTCCCGGGTACCCACGCTGTTTCGCACCACCACCCGCGATTCGGCATCTGCATACGTATTGAAAGGAATGTCTATGCTGACCGAGCCGCTGCTGCCGTGAATATCTACCCGCTGATAGGGAAAGATGCGCGTAGCGACGGTAAACTGTGCATGTGTTTTGTCAAAATCCAGTATTCCCGACATCAGTATATCGGTGTTGGTTTGTTTGTCAAATTGTGCCAGACTGATCACTCTTTTAGGTTCTGCATCCAGCAAAAAGCGGCTACAGGAGACCGCGTAGCAGCCAATATCCAGCAAGGCGCCTCCGCCGGTATCCTGCTGGTTGCGGATGTTGGCAAGGTCGGTGTTGTGGTAGCCAAAGAACGCATAGATACTTTGCACTTTGCCAATCTCCTGCATCTGTAGCAGCGAGCGCACATGCTGCCACTGCGGATGAAACTTGTACATAAAAGCTTCCATCACCTTCAGCCCTTTGCCCGTCGCGTAGGCGATACAGTCTGCGGCTTGTGCCGCATCCAGGGCGATGGGCTTCTCGCAGATCACATGCTTGCCCGCATCCGCCGCCTTTTTGATGTAGGAAGCGTGCAGGTGGTTAGGCAAGGGAATGTATACCGCTTCCACCTTGGTATCTTCCAGCAAAGCTTCATACGAGCCGTAAGCACGCGCAATGCCATAACGTTGGGCAGCCTCCTGTGCCCTATCCTTTGAGCGGGAAGCAATCGCTGCGATTTCTATGAGAGGAGAACGGGAGACAGGGATGGCAATTCTTTTCTGAAAAAAATTGGAAACGCCTAAGATGCCAAGTTGTAGTGCTTTCATGGTTAGTTTATTTTGGTGAATAGTGTGGCAATAGTTGGAAGTCGGGAGTCCGAAGTCCGAAGCTTTTTCTTCCGTCTTCCGTCTTCCGTCTCCCGTCTTCCAACTCCTGTCTTACTGAACTCCAAATAACTATATCTTGTTAAATTGATCATTTCCTATTTTCTTGCAGACCCATGAATTTTTCGCTCAAACATATCAAACGCGACCCGCAGGTCAAGACCGGTCAGAACCCCCCTTTGCTCATCCTCTTGCACGGACTGGGCAGCAACGAACACGACCTGTTTGCTTTTGTGCCGCACCTGGACCCCGAACTGCTGGTGCTCAGCGTGCAGGCGCCTATCTCCTACGGCTTCGGGGGCTTCGCCTGGTTCAACATAGACCTGACCAGCGGTGTGCCCAATGCCAACATACAACAGGTCGTGCAGGCGCGCCGCCTGATCACTGCCTTTATCGACGAAGCTATAGAAGCTTACCAGCCGGATACCCGCCGGGTGTTTCTGGTGGGCTTTAGCCAGGGAGCCATCATCAGCTATGCTACCGCTTTTGCCGCACCGGAAAAAGTCACCGGACTGGTCGCCATGAGCGGCTATATCCTGAAAGATACCACCCCGCAGATCTTTACGCCTGCGCTCAAAAATCTGAAAATATTAGCCACGCATGGTATCTACGACCAGGTGTTGCCTATCTTTTTGGGACGAGCTTCAGAAGCTTTCCTCAAATCCATGCAGCTTGATCATATCTACAAAGAATACCCCATGGCGCACGAGGTGAATTACGATTGCTTCAACGACATCAAACACTGGCTATCCATGCAAGTACACGCCCACAATGACGAAAAATAATTAATCCTATGCTACACCAATCCTCCGCCCCCGCCGTCGTACAGACGCAATATATTGCGTCTCTGTCTCTGCCCGCCCCCCTGAAAATGCAATATTTTATATTCCTGCTATGCTTCATCTGCCTTTCGTCCTATCCCGTACAGGCACAAAAAAAGAAAGAGATTACCACCCAACCGGATACCGCCCAAAGCCTGTTGGATGGCTTAAAATTCCGCAATATCGGACCGGCAATCACCTCCGGGCGTATTGCCGATTTTGCTGTTCATCCGAAAGACCGTAAGCAATATTTTGTTGCGACAGCCTCCGGCGGTGTATGGAAAACAGTGAACGCCGGGGCTACCTTTGAGCCTCTCTTCGACAGCGAAGGCTCTTATTCCATTGGCTGCATTACCCTGGACCCGAAAGACCCGAACGTGGTGTGGGTAGGCACGGGTGAAAACAACAACCAGCGCAGCGTCAGCTATGGCGACGGCGTCTACCGCTCGGCCGACGGCGGCAAAAGCTGGAAAAATATGGGGCTGAAAAATTCCGAGCATATCGCCAAGATCATCGTACACCCGGATAACTCCAACGTCATTTATGTAGCCGCCTACGGACCCTTGTGGAGCAGCGGCGGAGAGCGTGGCGTGTATAAGTCTACCGACGCTGGCGCTACCTGGAAGCCCGTACTGACCATCAGCGAACAGACCGGCATCGCCGATATGGTGATGGACCCGCGCAACCCCGACCTCCTCTATGCAGCCGCCCACCAGCGGCGGCGCCATGTATTTACCTACATCAGCGGCGGACCGGAGTCTGTCATTTACAAAACGACAGACGGCGGAGAAAACTGGCAAAAGATCAACGAAGGCTTGCCTAAAAAAGAACTGGGAAGGATCGGGCTGGCTATTTCTCCTGCCAACCCTGATTATCTGTATGCCATTGTAGAGGCTGCCGGTGAGGAAGGCGGCTTCTACCGCTCGCTGAACGGTGGTGCGCAGTGGGAAAAACGAGGCAGCTATTCCACCAGCGGCAACTATTACCAGGAAATCGTCTGCGACCCGAAAGACGTCAACCGCGTCTATTCTATGGATACCTACATGATGGTGACCGACGACGGCGGCAAGTCCTTCACCAAACTGGGCGAAGAGTACAAACACGTAGACAACCACGCCCTGTGGATTGACCCCGACGATACAGACTACTACTTGGCTGGCTGCGATGGAGGTATCTACGAATCGTATGATCAGGGCAAAAGCTGGGATTTTAAAGAAAACCTGCCCATCACCCAGTTTTATAAAATAGCTACAGACAACGACGAACCTTTTTATTATGTCTATGGCGGTACGCAGGACAACTCTACCCTGGGCGGTCCTTCCCGCACCATCAACAAAGCCGGTATTGTCAACAGCGACTGGTTTGTGCCGGTCGGTGGCGACGGTTTTCAGCCGCAGGTAGACCCGCAAGATCCTAACACGGTCTATGCCCAGTGGCAATACGGCAACCTGGTACGCTACGACCGCCGGAGCGGAGAGCGCATAGACATCAAACCGCGGGAACGCGCCGACGAGGCAGCGTACCGCTGGAACTGGGACGCTCCGCTAATGATCAGTCCGCACAGCCATACCCGCCTGTACTTTGCTGCCAATAAGCTGTTCAGAAGCAACGACCGGGGCAATCGCTGGGAAGTGATCAGCGACGACCTGACCCGCCAGTTGAACCGCAACGAACTGCCTGTGATGGGAAAAGTGTGGAGCATCGATGCCGTCGCCAAGAATGAGTCTACTTCTAAATTTGGCAACATTGTAGCCCTGACCGAATCTCCTTTGCAGGAAGGATTGCTGTATGCAGGTACCGACGACGGTCTGGTACAGGTGAGCGAAGACGGAGGCAAAAGCTGGACGAAATACAGCACCTTCCCCGGTGTGCCGGATATGACCTATGTCAATGCGCTGGTAGCCTCGCAGCATGATGCTAATACCGTGTATGCCGCTTTCAATAACCACAAGCGGGGCGACTTTAAGCCTTATATCCTGAAAAGCACCAACCGGGGCAAAAGCTGGACGTCCCTGGAAAACAACCTGCCCAAACGTGGCTCGGTGTATACGCTGGCCGAAGACCCTGTAGAAGCTACCCTGCTGTTTGCCGGTACGGAATACGGCGTCTTTTACAGTAACAATGGCGGACAGCAATGGAAACCCCTCAAAAGCGGGCTGCCCACCATCGCGGTACGCGACATCAGGATACAAAAGAGAGAAAATGACCTGGTGCTGGCTACCTTCGGGCGCGGCTTTTATATTCTGGACGATTATAGCGCGCTGCGGACGTTGCCGGATGCGCTGGCCAAAGATGCCCATATTTTTCCTGTAAGAGATGCACAAGTATATATAGAGCGAAACCCTTACGGCTACGGTGTCAAAGGCTTCCTGGGCGCCAGCTTCTACGCGGCTTCCAACCCGGAGGTAGGTGCTACCTTTACCTATTACCTCAAAAAAGACATCAAAACCCACAAAGAAAGCCGGCAGGAGACCGAAACCAAAGCCTCTGACGAAGAACTACCGTTGCAGTACCCAACCTACGACTCGCTTGTTGAGGAGGTCAATGAAGACAAACCTTCGCTGCTGTTTACCATCACCGATGCAAAGGGCAAGGTGGTGAAGCGGCTCACCGCGCCGCCTAAGAAAGGGGTTCACCGCATCACCTGGAACCTGCGCTACCCGCCCACGACGCCCGTATCGCTGAAAAAAGAAGAGGAAGACGCCTTCTCCAGTGGCGATCTGGGCGTATTGACGATGCCCGGCACTTATGCGGTCAGCATGGCCAAGTATGTCAACGGAAAGGTCACGCCGCTGGCCGGGCCGGTGACCTTCCAGACCAAAGCCCTGAAGAATAACACCCTGCCTGCCGAAAACCGGGATGAGATCATGGCTTTCCGGCAGAAGGTCGCCGAACTGCAAAGGGTGACCTCCGGAACGGTCAAATCGGTGAGCAACCTGGATGAGAAGCTCAAGCTGATGAAAGAAGCCGTCACCCAGACGCCCGCCGCTCCGGTCGCCTGGATGGACAGCCTGAGAAGTATACAAAATCAATTAGGAAGATTAAAAAACCAGTTGACAGGCGACGCCTTGGCCGACAAACTGGACCAGGATAAACCCCCTGCGATTGTAGACCGGGTAAGCAGCATCGTTTACGGGGCGATCAGTTCGACGGCAGCGCCTACACAAACCCAGCAGCAGGCGTATAGCATTGCCAGCGAAGCTTTTTCCCAGGCGCTCACCACCCTGAAACAGATCAGCCAGGGCGTGGCAACGATGGAACAAAAGCTGGAAGAAGCAGGCGCTCCGTATACGCCGGGAAGAACCATTGAATGGACCAAGCAATAGTCCGCATGGAATGCTCAGGCACTCCGTATAGCTACCACCGGGTCCAGCCGGGAAGCTACCAGCGCGGGGATCACGCCCGATACGACGCCTACCAGCGCGGAGACGCTTAATCCTAAGACAATATTTTTAACCGTTAGCATCAGGATCAGGCTGCCCAGGGGTATAAAAGTGACAAAATACACCAGGATGATGCCTGCCACGCCGCCGATCAGGCTTAGAAAAATAGACTCGAAGAGGAATTGGAGCAGGATAAAATAATTTTTGGCGCCCAGCGACTTCTGGATGCCGATGATATGGGTGCGCTCCTTCACGGACACAAACATGATGTTGGCAATACCAAAGCCGCCCACCAGGATAGAAAAGCTGCCGATGATCCACCCGGCAATGCCAATCACGTTAAAAAGGTTGCTGATCACCTGGGCAAAAGCTTCCGGACGGTTGATGGCAAAGTCGTCTTCTTCGCGCGGACGCAAGCCCCGTTTGCTGCGCATCAGCCCGATGATCTCATTTTCCAGTTCTATGGCGCCCTCGTCTTGTTCGTAGGCTTTCAGCGCAATGGTAGAGCCTACGCCCCACCGGCTGTTGCTGGCATACAGCTTCAGGAAGCTGCCGTAAGGGATCAGGCAGGTCCTATCCAGGCTGGGCGTCCCGATCAGGTTTTCACCCTGCTCTTCCATCACGCCGATCACGACAAATTTAAGCCCGTTCACCTTGATGGTCTTGCCCAGCGGGTTGACATTAGGAAACAAAACTTCAATCATCTCATGCCCGATCAGAGCAACGTTCCGGGCAAGGTCTACTTCCTGTACGGAAAAGTAACGGCCATTGTCGATGGGCACTTCAAAAACCTCGTTGTACTGGTAGGATACGCCCGTCAGTTGTACCTCGCCGATGCTGCTGTTGCCCTGTTGCACCAGGCTGTTGTCTCTTTCTGCAAAAATAGTGAGGGCTTCGGCCTGGGTAGCGTTGTCTGCCAAAAAATCAAACTCGTTTTGCGTAGGTTGCGGACGGTTAAAATATTTCCACCAGGGATAGTTGTCTTGGAACAACCAAGGCCATTTTTCTACCCGGATTACTTTTTCGCCTAAGAAAGAAAAACTGTCTTTGATGCCCCGCTCCAGCGAGTCTACGATCGTAAATACCGTGATGATGGCAAAAATGCCGATGGTAACGCCCAACAGCGACAGTATGGTTCGTAAAGCATTGGAACGCAGGGCATTCCAGGCAAAAAGCAGGCTTTCAGCAACTAATTTGAGTACGATCATGTTATTTCAAACGCAACTAAAGGTTAAGCGTTCACCATGATACGCTAAATAAAAACCTGATTGCTCCCCGAATGTAAAACAATTCATTTAACTTTGCGCCTTTTAATTATTCCTGCAAATGAAATTATCCGCGTTCAAGTTTGATCTGCCCCTTCACCTGATTGCCCAATACCCTCCTGAAAACCGCGACGAAGCCCGGCTGATGGTCATTCACCGGGATACCAGACAGATAGAACACAAAGTATTCAAGGATGTTATCGACTACTTTAACGAAGGTGACGTGCTGGTGGTCAATGATACCAAAGTGTTTCCGGCGCGGCTGTATGGCAACAAAGAAAAGACCGGCGCTAAGATAGAAGTTTTTCTGCTCCGCGAACTCAACAAGGAAATGTACCTGTGGGATGTGCTGGTAGATCCCGCCCGCAAGATCAGGGTAGGCAACAAGCTGTATTTCGGCGAGGGCGAACTCGTGGCCGAAGTGATTGATAACACCACCTCCCGCGGCAGGACGATCCGCTTTCTGTATGACGGCACCAACGAAGATTTTTATAAAATGATTGACATACTGGGTGAGACGCCCCTGCCCAGAAAGTATATCAAAAGAAAGGTAGAGCCCGAAGACCGGGAACGGTTTCAGACGATCTATGCAGAGCATGTGGGCGCTGTAGCGGCGCCTACCGCCGGGATGCACTTTACCAAACAACTTATGAAGCGTTTTGAGATCAAAGGCGCCGAAATTACGCCCATCACCCTGCACGTCGGGTTGGGTACTTTCCGCTCCGTAGATGTAGAAGACCTGACCAAGCACAAGATGGACTCGGAAAACTTTTTTATCGGTCAGCAGACCGAAGGAAAAGTGAACCAGGCGCTGGACCACAAAAAGCGGGTGTGTGCCGTAGGGACGACCTCTATGCGTACGCTGGAATCTTCTGTGTCGGCAGGCGGCCGCCTGAAATCCAACAGTGGCTGGACCGACAAGTTTATTTTTCCGCCGTATGAATTCAAAATTTGCAACGCCCTGATCACCAATTTCCATCTGCCACAGGCTACCCTGATGATGATGGCCTGCGCCTTTGGCGGCTATGACCTGATCATGGAAGCCTACCAGGTGGCTATCAAAGAAGAATACCAATTTTTCACCTATGGCGACGCTATGCTGATCCTCTGATGAAAGCTTATGCGCTGATCGTAGCGGGCGGAAGCGGTACGCGGATGAAAAGCCAGACGCCCAAACAGTTTATGCTGCTGAACGGTAAGCCTATATTGATGCATACGCTGGAAGCTTTTCACCGGTATTCGACTTCCCTGCCCCTCATCGTGGTGCTGCCTGAAACAGCCATCGCGCATTGGCAAAAGTTGCAAGACTCCTTTCATTTCCGATTACCTCACCAGGTGGTAGCAGGCGGACAGCACCGCACCGCATCCGTAAGAAAAGGACTGGAAAGTATACAAGGCGAAGAAGGCTTAGTGGCGGTACACGATGGGGTAAGACCCTTGGTTTCTGCGGAGCTTATTGCCCGTTCTTTTCAGGTAGCGCAGCAAAAAGGCAGTGCTATAGCAGCCGTTTCGCTGAAAGATGCTATCAGGAAGTTAACCTCACAGGGAGAAAGCCGGGCGGAAGACCGGACGCATTTTCGGTTGGTGCAAACCCCGCAGACGTTTCAGTTGGCAGTGCTCAAACGGGCTTACCGGCAGTTGCCTGTCCCTGTCAGCTTACCGGATGATGCCAGCGTGGTGGAGCAATACGGAGAAAAAATCCATTTGATAGACGGCGACTACCGCAATATCAAGATCACGACACCGGAGGATTTAAGTATGGCAGAAGCCCTGCTGGCGAAAGGCTCTGCCACAGGGTGATGGGTTAATATTCGTCTTCGTTGAAAAAGAAATCTTCTTTGGTCGGGTAGTCCGGCCATATCTCCTCTATATTTTCGTAGGGCTGTCCATCGTCTTCAAGTTCCTGAAGGTTTTCTACTACTTCCAGCGGAGCGCCGGAGCGGATAGAGAAGTCAATCAATTCCTCTTTGGTCGCTGGCCAGGGGGCATCTTCCAGATAAGAAGCTAATTCAAGTGTCCAATACATAGTTCTTTACTTTTTTATTAAGATTTGGTAAATTTTATGGCATTAATAAGCTCGCTGGCAAATTTCTTACCAATCTTCACCGAGATTTTTTGATCTAGCTGGCTTTGATTACGTGGAAAATAAACACACCTGGAAAAAAGTTCAAAATAAATAAACTTTTTTATGCTTACAATGACTTCAGACGGTCATTAAACTCCATCAAAAGCTTCCTTTTGACAGCCACCTTCCGCTCCTGGATTTTCAGCTTTTGTTCAGGGCTGGGTTCACTTCGGGAGTCGCCACTCCGGGAGTCGCCCCCAGTGGATGCTGCACTCCGAGAGTCTTGCCTACCGGCAGGCAGGTCGCCACCGCTCGGCGGTCCGATCCGGGAGTCTTGCCTGCCGGCAGGCAGGTCGCTGCTCCGGGAGTATCCACTCCGAGGTCTGCCTGGAGCGAAATTGCCGATATTTTCTTTGAATAGCTCAAGCTCCCGCTCGTCCCTGTCGATGAGGTTATGCAGTACATTGATTTTCTCCACGGTCTGCTCTCTTTCACTGAGATCCTCAAAATCCGGGTTTTTGGAATGAACCAGGCGGTTCAGAAAGCTTTTTTCATTAGCCATATTGCAGGCATCGTTGAAAGCTTCGTTGAGTGGATAAGCTTGTTCGCGGGGCACCATGCCGGAGTTTTTCCATTCCTGGCGGAGTTGTTTGATAGCTTCCGAAGGGTTGATATCATTCTCGAGCTGCCGTGCTTTTTCTATGAGTTCTTTTTTCTTTTCCAGGGCATCATCAGAACCCTGAAAGGTTCTCTTCTTAAAGCTCGACGACTGAAAAGAGGGACGGGCAGGCTTGAAGATCTGTCCGACCATCTGCCGGAATTCCTGGAATAGTTGGTTGTATTTGAAAGACGGTATCTTGCCAATCTCTCTCCACTCTGCCTGTATCTTTTTGGCTTGCTCCATCGCCTCGCGGCGGTCTTCCATACGTTGCAGGCGGCGGGCATGAAAGATCAGCCCCCGGTATTTGTACACCCGGTCCCTGACCAGTTGCTTGCGGTCGTTGAAGAAAGCTTTTTTCCTTTGGTAAAAATTGTCAAGCAACTGCTGAAAGCGGTCTTCCACTTCCTCCTGGTACTGCTCATCTACCGCGCCGGTTTTGATCCAGCGGTTCTTGATGTCAATAAGTTGGTCGGTAGCTTCTTTCCAGTCGGTAGAATGTTCGAAAGGATCAGCTTCTGCCAGCAGGGCTCTTTTGATCTCGATATTTTTTACCCGGTTTTGGGCAATAATTTCCCGTAGTTGTTCTTCCAGCGTATCCAATCTTTTGAAGAGGCTGGGATAATCGCCCAGGGCGTCGAAGCCTGCCAGGTACTCCCGCATATGGAGAAGCTTCATGAGGTAAGAACCTTTGTTTTCGGATTCTTCCACCGCTTGTTCCAGGGCAGCGATCTTGTTTTCGGCCATCGCAAAGCGATCTTCAAAATATTTGATGGTAGAAGCTTCGCTTTCCCGTACTTCACCAATTTCCCTGGCAGGGAAGTCAAGGAAAGCATTTCTGAAGATTTTGCCTTCGCTGATATAACCGTATGGATTGTCTTGCTCCACAGCTTTGTAAGGTTAGTTTATAATGATTATCTAAATTCCGGCTGAATAGTTCAGTTCCTATAAAAAACGCAGGAGCCTGTTACTATATAATTAATTTTTCTTCTTCGCGCAAAAATATTTTTAAATTACAACTTTTCACCGGTCTGCGTGTATATTTTGTTTGGAAACCAACATTTTTTTCGTGCAATTTGTATTCCTTATCATAACCAACCTTTGTTTTTAACCTAAAAATGAAATGAGTAACGAAAAAATCATATTTTCTATGTCGGGTGTCGGCAAGATACATCCTCCCAAAAAACAAGTCCTCAAAAATATCTACCTGTCTTTTTTCTATGGTGCCAAGATCGGCGTTATCGGTCTGAATGGCTCGGGCAAATCTTCTCTGCTGCGCATCATCGCCGGCAAAGATAAAGATTACCAGGGCGAAGTGGTCTTCTCTCCCGGCTACACCGTGGGAATGCTGGAGCAGGAGCCCGAACTGGATGCCGGTAAGACTGTCAGGGAAGTGGTAGAAGAAGGCGTATCGGAAGTGGTGGGCTTGCTCAAAGAGTTTGAAGCGATCAACCTCAGATTTGCCGAACCCGAGGTGATGGAAAACCCGGATGCGATGGAAAAACTCATTGAGCAACAGGGAAAGATACAGGAAGCCCTGGACCGCCACAACGCCTGGGAACTCGACAACCGCCTGGAAAAAGCCATGGACGCGCTGCGTACCCCGCCTGCCGACGCTAAAGTAGCCAACCTGTCGGGTGGTGAAAAACGCCGCGTAGCGCTGTGCCGCCTGCTGTTGCAGGAACCCGACGTGCTGCTGCTGGACGAGCCTACCAACCACCTGGACGCCGAATCGGTGCAATGGCTGGAACAACACCTGCAACAGTACAAAGGCACGGTGATCGCCGTAACCCACGACCGCTATTTCCTGGATAAGGTAGCGGGCTGGATCCTGGAACTGGACCGGGGCGAGGGCATTCCCTGGAAAGGCAACTATTCTTCCTGGCTGGAGCAAAAGCAAAAACGTTTGTCAGAAGAAGAAAAGACAGAATCCAAACGCCAGAAGACCTTGCAGCGTGAGTTGGACTGGATACGGATGACCCCCAAAGGCCGGCAAGCCAAAGCCAAAGCCCGCCTGAACGCCTACGACCGCATGGCAGGCGAGGAAGCCAAAGAGAAAGAAGCCAAGCTGGAGCTTTACATCCCGCCCGGACCCAGGCTGGGCTCCAAAGTGATAGAAGTATCGCAGGTTGCCAAAGCGTATGACCATAAGCTCCTCTTTGAAAATCTCACCTTCACCCTGCCGCAAGGCGGTATCGTGGGTGTGATCGGTCCCAATGGCGCCGGAAAAACGACTTTGTTCAACCTGATCACCCAAAAAGAAGAGCCCGACAAAGGTGATATCGAGGTGGGTTCCACGGTAGAGATTGCCTATGTAGACCAGGAGCACGAACAACTCAACGTCGACAAAACAGTGTGGGAAATTATTTCTGGGGGCAACGAACTCATCGAACTGGGCGGGCGGCAGATCAACTCCCGGGCATATGTGAGCAAGTTTAACTTCAGCGGTGCCGACCAGGAAAAGAAGGTAGGAAAGCTCTCTGGGGGCGAGCGCAACCGCGTACACCTGGCCATGATGCTCAAGAAAGGCGCCAACCTGCTGCTGCTGGATGAGCCCACCAACGACCTGGACGTAAACACGCTGCGCGCGCTGGAAGAAGGATTGGAAAACTTTGCCGGCTGCGCCGTGATCATCTCGCACGACCGCTGGTTTTTAGACCGCATCGCCACGCATATCTTAGCTTTTGAGGGCGACTCCCAGGTCTACTGGTTTGAAGGCAACTTCTCCGATTACGAAGAAAACAAACAAAAACGCCTGGGCGACACCGAACCCCACCGGATCAAGTATAAAAAGTTAGCGTGATAGGGTGTTTAAGTGCGCATGTGTTTTGGTGTGAAACCCAGATAAGATAGGGTTACCTGCTTTCTCTTTTTTATCATTACCCTTACTTGAGCGTTGAATATTGAGTGTTGATTGTTGAATATTTCAAACACTCAAGGCAGGCTACCAATATGTATTGGCTTTCAGATAAACTTATGTTTCCTGCGGTAGAAGAAGCCGAAGACTGGGGCGGACTGGCGCTGGGGGGCGACCTGTCGCCCGAAAGGCTGCTGCTGGCGTATCGCTCGGGTATTTTTCCCTGGTACGAAGCAGGACAGCCCATCATATGGTACGCGCCTGATCCCCGTTTTGTGCTGTTTCCCGAAAAGCTTAAAGTCTCCAAAAGTATGCGTTCCGTATTGCGCCAGAAAACATTCAGGATTACCTATGACACGGACTTCCGGGGTGTTATGCGAAACTGCCAGCAGGTCAGAAGGAAAGGGCAGCGCGGCACCTGGATCACCGGCGACATGCTGGAAGCTTATACCCGCTTACATCAATTAGGATTCGCCCATTCCGCAGAAGTCTGGCAACACGACCGGCTGGTAGGCGGGCTGTACGGTATCCGCCTGGGGCATATCTTTTTTGGAGAGTCCATGTTCAGTAAAGTCAGCAACGCTTCCAAGGCAGGGTTTATGATGCTGGTACACGACCTGCAAAAGCAAGGCTGCCAACTTATTGACTGCCAGGTATATACCCCGCACCTGGAGAGCCTGGGGGCAGAAAATGTGACAAGGGCAGTTTACATGAGGCTGCTGGAAAAAGGATTGCAATACGAAACGTTACAGGGAAGATGGAAGCGGGAATTTTGAAGTTAATCAAAAGAAGCTTTTACTTCCAGCTTGTTTGCTTACTCACTCTGCGAAAGGGTTGTACAAATTCAAGCCTGCTATTGCCTTAAAATCGCTTGCATTTCTGGAAACTAAAGTGAAACGATATAAAAGCGCAGTAGCTCCTATAATAGCATCAGGCGTTTTAATGGTATATTGTTGCTTTATAACAATGGCTCTATTTTGCACAGCCTCGTCCACGTAAAGTATTGTGGCAGGCTGTATAAACTTTTCTATTTTTTGAATATCTTCCTGGCTGATTTTCTTCCATCCCAGCAGTTCTATTTTAGTGATAGTTGAGATGTAAAACGAAGTTTTGAAGATACGTTCAACTTTTTCCACCTGTTCAGGAGGGATTTGGTTATCCAGATAGTATATAATAATGTTTGTATCTACTAAGAATTTCTTGTCCATTCATCTCGTAGTTTTTGTATTTCCTTCTCTATATCTAAATGATAATTTGTAAGCATTCCTTTGTATTGAGCAGGATCAAAAGACTCTTTTTTAGTAGCAGATAGGTCAGGATGCACTTGAGGCTTTTTAGCAGCCAACTCCTGCTGAATATATTTCCAATCTTCAATAGGAATCACTACTGATTCGACAGAACCACTTTCATTCTGGATATATTTCACGCTTACAGTCATATCTAATTATAGTTTTTACCAACATACAACAGCAAAAATAAGTATTTGTAGCCTACGTTTGCGCTTTTTATTTAAATTTTTTCATCATGCTAACCCTACTCCTCATCCACCTCAAATTCCTTGTCCAGCTTGTTCATCAGGCGCACGTAGACAAAGATCAGGATGATAAAGACATAGATCGCGCCTTGCTGGGCAAACCAGAAACCCAGTTTGAAACCGCCCAGCCGGATATGGTTCAGCGCATCGGCAAACAGAATGCCGCACCCATAAGAAACCACAAACCAGATGGAGAGCAGGATCAGCAGGTATCGAAGGTTACGTTGCCAGTAGGTGTATCTTTTTTTCATTGGGTGTTAAAGTGTTTAGGTGTTCAGGGGTTTGAGACGAAACGATCTCTCGGTATCAAGAGTTAATTGATTTGACGTAATTTTTACTTGAGTTGGGCGGCATTCCGCATTGAATATTGAGTGCGCCGGGCGCCCGGTTGAATATTTTAAACACTCAATATTCAATGCTCAAAGGACAAAAGTATTCAACTAAGCATCAGAGTGCTGCGCGGATGATTGCCCATCCGGTATAGGTAGCAAGCAAACCTAAGACGACGCTGGCGCTGGTATAGAGCATGAAAGCCACTAAGTAATTTTGTTGCAGCAGGCGCAGGCTGTCGTTGGAGAAAGCAGAAAAGGTAGTGAAGCCACCACAGAAACCAGCGATCCAGATGCGGCTGCCCGTATCACTCAGGGATGTTCTGATCCAAAGCCCGTAGAGCAAACCTATCAGAAAACATCCGGCGATATTGACGATAAAAGTACCCCAGGGGAAGCTGTTTCCCCAGTATCTTTCGGCCAGGTAATACACCAGAAAGCGCAGGCTGCTGCCCAGAAAACCGCCCATGCCTACCAGCCACATGCTCTTGAAGACCTCCATGAGGAGCAAAGTTATCATTTAAGGCTGCTTTTGCTGTTTTTTTGAGAAATTTCTTTGCAAAGACGCTTTCACCTTTTCGTAGTTATCCTGCTCCTGTAGCGTCAGCTTGACCGTCTTTTTTTTGTCAAAGCGCAGGGTGAGTTCTTTAAAAAGCCCGGTAGCCGTCTTGACAGCCGTTTCCTGCCAGAAAGTAAGTTCTTTAAAATAATAGCGCCTGCTGACCAGGTTAAAGGCATAATGCACATCGATCCGGTTTTTGCTTACCCTTATTTTTTTGTAGCCTGCTACCACCTTGTACGTCACTGCCAGCGCGACGCCGGCGGCTACACCTAACAGTATGGTTTGCCAGCCCGGAGGGTGCTGGCTTTGCACCACGCTGATCCACAGGTAGATGCTCAATCCATACGCCAGGAGCAGAAAGATGAGCAGCGAAAAGAGGGCAGAAAGTTTAGGCTTGGAAACAATCATAGAGAGAAGCACATTTGGAAAAATCTTTGCTGTAGGTTACCCGCTGTTCCATCCAACCGCATATTATCTGTATTTACCCGCTGAACGTACACTTTCATATGATCCATTACCACATTTCTTATCAGTATCCGCATCAACAATTTATTGACATCACTTTGTCTTTAAAAGACCTCCGCCAGGAATTTGTTTACCTCCAATTGCCTGCCTGGCGTCCCGGTCGCTACGAGTTAGGCAATTTTGCCAAAAATATTCAAAAATTCAGCGTGGAAGACACCCGGGGAAAGCCGGTTCCTTTCCGCAAACTGACCAAAGACCGTTGGGAGATCAATACTTCCCGTCTGACAGAAATTACCATAAAGTATAACTACTATGCGGCTACGCTGGATGCGGGCAGTACCTGGCTCGATGAAGACCAGCTTTACATCAATTTTGTCAACTGCATCCTGTACGTGGAGGGGCGCACAGACCTTCCGCACCGCGTGTCGCTGGCGCTGCCGGATGATTATGAGATTGCCTGCGGATTGCCGCAGCCCGGCCGGCATGTGCTGGAAGCGCCTGGCTTTTACCATCTGGCCGCCAGCCCCATGATCGCTAGCGCCAGCCTGACCCACTGGACCTATGAAGTGGAAGGACACACCTTTCACTTATGGTTTCAGGGCGTATGCCGCCTCCATAAGGAAGAAACGCTGTTGCGGTTCCGGGCGTTTACCGAAGCGCAGATACGTACGATGGGCGACTTTCCTACCAGTGATTACCATTTCCTCTATCATTTTCTTCCTTACCGGGCCTATCATGGCGTGGAGCATTTCAACGCTACCGTGATCACGCTGGGACCCGCAGAGCAACTGCTGGAAAATACCAAACTGTACGAAGACTTTCTGGGCATCAGTTCCCACGAGTTGTTCCATACCTGGAACATCATCCACATCCGTCCGGCAGAGATGATGCCCTACGATTATACCCGCGAAAACTACTTTCCCACGGGCTTCGTTGCCGAGGGCATCACAACCTATTATGGCGACCTGTTTCTGGCCAGAAGCAAGGTGATCAGCAAGCAGGAATATTTTTTTGAGCTGAACAAACTCTTCAAACGCCACTTTGAGAACTTCGGACGCTTCAACCATTCCCTAATGGATTCATCGCATGACCTGTGGCTGGATGGCTACGGGCCGGGCATTCCCAACCGCAAAGTATCTATCTATGTCAAAGGTGCGCTGGTGAGCCTCATTCTGGACCTGGAATTGCGAAGAATTACCGGCCATGAACAATCGCTGGATACCCTGATGCGTTATTTATGGAGTAATTTTGGAAAACAAACCAGAGGATATACTATGCAGGATATACAGCACCTGGTGGAAGAATTGTCGGGCAACGCACTGCCGGATTATTTTGATAATTTTATCTCCGGTACGCTGCCACTGGAAGAAAAGCTTGATGAACTGTTGCACACGGTAGGCTGCTGTCTGCAACCAACGGAATCGGCTTTCATCGCCGAGCGAAATTTTGGTTTCCGCACCGCTTTCCGGGAGGGCAAACTGGTAGTAGCTTCCATAGCGCCAGGCTCACCCGCCAGCCAGCAGTTGCGCATAGAAGACGAGATCATGGCTGTAAACGGCAGGAGAGCCGCAGAAAGTGTGGAAGAACTATTAGTCAACCGGCAAGTGGTGGAACTTGCATTGTTCAGAAGCCATATGCTACGCCAGTTGCAGTTAGAAGAAGATGGGCGTAGTTATTTCAAACAGTTTAATATCATACAAAACCAGGAAGCTTCCCGGCAGGAGAAAGAGAATTTCTTTCAATGGCTGCAATGTGAGTGGTAAAGTTGAATCATTTATGGAGTACAAAAGAAATTTTTTAGCAAAAAAACCCTGGACATGGGCTTTGCTCTTTGCCTGTTCGTGGCTTTCCGGCTGTGTGGATGGCATCGTAGAACCGCAGGGTTCTTCCTATGACTTTTCGGCCGTAGATACGCTTTTGCAAAACTCCCTGGATCGTTTTCAGGGTAATGTGGTGATGGTCGTCTGGCAAAACGGCAGGCAAATCTATGGCAATGCCACCGGAGATTATACTACCCGGACGCTGCTGCCAGCCGCTTCCGGCTCTAAAGGCGTGTCGGCTGCCGTGATCCTTTCGCTGGCCGACCAGGGGCTGCTGCACTTAGACGATAGCATTGGCAGTTATTTGCCCGTTTTTAAACAGTATGGCAAAGGAGATATGACCATCCGGCAGTGCTTTACGATGACCTCCGGCTTCGAGGAGTGCCGCGCCGGGTCGCAGGGCTGCCCGGTGACCGATACCAGCCTTACGCTGGAAGAAGCTGTCAACCGCATTGCCAAAACGCAGCCTTTGGTCTATAAGCCTGGCACCACTGTTTATTATAGCGGCGTAGGGATGCACGTGGTAGGGCGCATTGCCGAGATCGTCTCCGGCAAGTCATGGAACCAGTTGGTTGCCGAGCGCATCACCGGCCCTTGCCATATGACGGCTTCTACGTTTGGCAACGCCTCT
>JBBSNI010000076.1:0-17628 GCA_038232695.1 Cytophagales bacterium | reverse complement strand
GCATAAGATACGGTGTGATGAATTCCTTTAGGAGTTATGCTATCTTCTGCTTTTCTGCCCACGTTGTTTTTCTGGTAGTTATATGCCTTATTCATCTTTAATTTGTATTTTATGGTTAAAACTTACACAAATATATACATAGTAATTATATAGTGCAAAAAAATCACAATAAATTTTTATTTTAATCCATTTTGTCAAGCATCTTCCTCCTCAAAGTGGATAAAAGAGGGGTAAAACGCTGTGTGTAAGCGTTTACAAAAAATTTCAAAGGGCAAAAAAGCTGGTTTACTTGTTGGTAATGATTTCCAATGGGTGTATTTTCTCGCTAAAAAATTATCTCAAACACCTTATTTTCATACATCAATAAGCCCAATTATTGCACATTGGTAGAAATCCTCGGAATCAGATACAAATCTTTCTGTCGCCCGTCAATATAAAACACTTTCCCGTTTCTGAACACGCCGGTTTCTTCCAGCATGACCCGGATTTCTTTGTTGTTCCATTCCGGTACCTTTACCTGTGCGTTGAGTTCTATGGCATAGCAGGTGTTTTCATGGATGGGGTGGTCTCCTGAGGGTACAGACACCTGGTTGTCCCACATCCCTATGGCAGGTCCGGCCGCATGTCCGTGATAGCCAATGGGGTGGCTGTAGATACTGGGAGTAATATTTTCCTTGATCGCTTGCTGCCGGGTGAGCTTCAGGGCTTCGTTGCCGCTGCGGTTTTGCTTAAAATTTTCCGTCAATATATCCTGCAGGCGATGTCCTTTCTCAAAAGCCTCCATCAGCCCTTTTGGCGGTGCTGTTTCTCCCGGCTTGAGTACATAAGCGTTTTGCTGCATATCCGTATTGAGCCGCAGATAGCTGATGCCAAAATCAATATGGATCAGGTCGCCGGGCATGATCACCTCATCGGTGGCGCGTGTTTGCTGGCTGAAAGAACGCTGGGCTTCGTTTTTTTCGGGATCGGGGCGGGTAATGTCTACAGAAGGATGAAACCAGGTTTGCAGTTTCAGCCCGGCGATCCGCTCGCGGTACCACCACTGCACATCTTCGGTGGTCGTGACGCCCGGCTGTATGACCTGCTCCGACAAGCCTTCGGCAATGATCTGGTGGGCGATACGGCCGATCTGTTCGTAAATCGCCAGTTCGGTATCCGTGCGGGTTTCCAGCCAGCGTACAGCCAGCGTTTCGGCAGAGACTACCCGCTTCCGGTATTTCTCAGGCAGGCAATCCATGAGCATACGGTATTCGGTGCTGACCAGCCCATCGGCATGTCCATACCGCTCGGAAGTGTTGATGCCGATTTTTTGCGGGTCTTTTTCTTCAATGATCTGTACCAATCTTTTCCACTGGTCGGGCTGTTCTTCAGGGTTCCAGGCACTTTTGAACAGATCGCCGGCATCGTAGCGGGCTACGGCCAGCCCTTCCACTTTTTGCCCCGGCGGGTGTGCGATCACCAGCATGGTTCTGCGGCGCGCCGAAAGCCAGGTAGCGGGCAGCATGGTCTTGATCACCGGGTCTTCATTGTATTCCCGGGCAATGACCAGCCAGAGATCAATGCCGGTCTCTTCCATGAGTTGGGGAAGCAGGGTATGAAAACGTTCGGCAAGAATCTGGTCCATGGCCTGCGCTCTGTCTCTCAGGGGCAGGATGTACGGCATTTCCGTAAACTGTGCATAGGCTGCGCCACTTAGGCTTATGATAATGTACAGGAGTAATAACTTCTTCATGCTTGGATAGGTTTAGTGGTAAAAGGTAAAGTCTCCGGCGGCCGGATAAGGGTTATCTTATATTTTTATGCTAAAACTTTGCAAATCAGCGTTTACATGCTGTAATTTAGCCGCTTCAACAGGATTTTGATCAATATATTATGGAAAATATTGCCAGCGAAGATATTAAAAGAGGGCATCAGGAAAAAATAAAAGAAGTTTTCGAGGAAGTAGGAAAGATAGTCGTAGGGCAACACTATATGGTCAACCGCCTGCTGATCGGTCTGTTCACGCAAGGGCACGTGCTGCTGGAAGGCGTGCCTGGCCTGGCTAAGACCCTGACGGTCAATACGCTAGCCAAGGTACTGCACCTTGACTTTAAGAGAATACAGTTTACACCCGACCTGCTGCCCGCAGACCTGATCGGGACGATGATCTACAACCAGCAGAAGGCCAACTTTGAGGTGAAAAAAGGGCCCATCTTTGCCAACCTGATCCTGGCCGATGAGGTCAACCGTTCGCCTGCCAAAGTACAGTCGGCGCTGCTGGAGGCGATGCAGGAGAAACAGGTGACGATTGGCGAGACGACTTTCCGGCTGGACCGCCCGTTCCTGGTGCTGGCTACCCAAAACCCGGTAGACCAGGAAGGTACTTATCCGCTGCCCGAAGCCCAGGTTGATAGGTTTATGATGAAAGTTTTCGTGGATTATCCTACCAAAGAGAACGAACTGGAAGTGATGCGCCGGATGTCTAACCTGTCTTTTTCCGGTGAAGTCAAATCTATTCTTACCAAAGAAGATGTTTTTGCTGTCCGCGACGAGATCAACGCGGTGACTATTTCCGAGTCGCTGGAAAAATATATTATAGAACTGGTCTTTGCTACCCGCCGCCCGGCGGATTACAACATGCAGGAAATGGCACCTTACATACAGTTTGGCGCTTCGCCCCGCGCCAGTATCAACCTCAACATTGCCGCCAAAGCGATTGCTTTCTTCGACCAGCGCGATTATGTCTTGCCGGAAGACATCAAAGAAGTCGCCTACGACGTGTTCAACCACCGCCTGTTGCTCAACTATGAGGCCGAAGCCGACGGCGTCAAGTCGGTAGACATTATACAGGCTTTGTTGAAGAAAGTGCCCATCAACCGGTAAAAAAGTGCGGAGATCTCATAAGCATGGCGGGTTGGCGCAGACATCTTATCCGGTACGCCTGCCAATGAAGCCTTAAACCCGGATTATCATCAAAACCACACTTTCGATATTTTGTACGGGCTGCGCCACGGGCACTTTGGCGCTATGGACTATTTTTACCTGGCCTTTACGCCTACCGGCGGATTAAACGATCTGATGCTGAAAACTAAATTTAAACCACAGAAAAAGTTTTACCTTAACCTCGACGTGCATTCCTTCTCCAGCCAGGCTCCTTTGTTTGATCCCGAACGTACTGAAACAAGTATCGACAAACAGTTAGGTATTGAAACTGATCTTTACTTTACCCACCAACCTTATGAGACGCGCACCATCAACGGAGGATATTCCCAGATGTTTGCAGAACCTTCCATGGAACTTGAGAAAGGAGGAGGAAGCCATGAAAAATTAGCCAACTGGTTGTGGTTGAGTCTTACTTTAAAGCCGAAGTTTATATCAATGCCTGTTAAAAAATGATGTTACGGTAAGTCTTTAGGTAAACTATCTTTATCTTTTGCCGATAAAGTGGACACCTTATGACTTACCGTATTTTCAGCATCAATGTTCTGATCCGCCTGGTGGTGATCCTGCTGCTGGGCTACGCCATCGTGTTCGTACTGACGCAAACCCACTTCTGGCTCGTGTCGTTTTGGCTTGCTTTGTTGTCCCTGTTTCTTTTTGCAGAAATGCTGCGCTACATCCGCAAGTCGCACAAGGAAATGGAAAACCTGCTGGTAGCCATCCGGCAAGGCGACTTTTCTACTACCTATCAGCAGCGGTCGTTTTACTCAGGCAATATGCTAAGTCAGGCCTTTACCGAATTGGTCGCTACCCTGCAACATCTCCGCCGGGAAAAAGAAACCCAGCATCTGTACTTGCAAAACATCGTGGAGCAGGTCAATATCGGGTTGCTTTGCTTCGACGGGCAGGGTCGTATGCAATTGGTCAACAAAGCCGCTCAACAGCTTTTCCAAAAACCCTATCTGAAAAACCTGCAAGACCTTGCCGCCCTTGACGCGGAACTGTACAGCAGTCTGAAAAATGTAGCAGCCGGTGAAAAGCGATTGGTCAAAGTGCTTTTAAACCAGGAGTTGCTGCACCTTTCTATGCAAGCGACAGCCTTTAAGATGCACGGTGAAGATTACAAACTCATCGCCCTGCAAGACCTCAGGCACGAACTGGAGCAAAACGAAATGGACTCCTGGCAAAAGCTCATCCGCGTGCTGACCCATGAGATCATGAACTCCGTCATTCCGATCGCTAACCTTTCGGCGATGGTCAACCAGACGCTGATCCATGAGCAACAGGGGCAACTCAGCCTCCATGATATAGCTGCCGAAGACCTGCCCGATCTGCAAGGAAGCCTGAAGACGATAGAAGCGCGTTCGCAGGGGCTGGTTAGCTTCGTGAAGGCGTACCGCAGCCTTACCCAGATTGCCCAGCCCCGGTTCAGCACGGTAGAGGTTCGCCTGCTTTTTGACCGGGTGCATACGCTGTTCAAGCCAAGGCTTTCAGAAGTTAATGTCACGTTTTCCATGCAGGTATCCCCGGCGGATTTATCTATAAAAGCTGACTTCGAACTGGTAGAACAAGTGCTGATCAACCTGATGCATAATGCTGTGGAAGCCCTGAACGCCCAGCCGAACGGAAGCATTACGCTGAAAGCTTACCGGCAAGACAATCAGGAAGTAGTCATACAGGTGGCTGACAACGGCCCGGGCATAGAGGCAGACGTAGCGGAGCAGATTTTTATTCCCTTTTTTACGACCAAACCGGAAGGCTCCGGCATAGGGCTGAGCCTGTCAAGGCAGATCATGCGTTTGCACAGAGGGACCATCGCTATGCATACACAGCCAGGTACCGGCACGGTGCTTACTTTGCGTTTTTGATGTAGGACAAATCATCTGTTTTTTGCAAATTGACCCCATCAACGCTATAATCTGCGAAAAATGACCAAAACGATCCTTGCTCTGACCATAGTATGCCTGTTTTCCTGCAAAACACAGGAACAGGAAACGCCTCCCAATTGGAAGCCCCAGGCAAATCCTATGATGACCCGCTGGGCCGACGATGTCAGTCCGAAAAATGCGCATCAGGAATACCCCCGCCCCCAAATGACACGCGACAACTGGCTCAACCTGAACGGGTCGTGGGATTACGCCATCACACCCAGGGACTCTATGCCTGCAACCTATACCAGTCAAATCCTGGTCCCTTTTCCGGTAGAATCAGCTTTGTCTGGCGTCAAGAAGATGATACAGCCGGCAGAAAAGCTCTGGTATCGCCGCCAGTTTCAGGTGCCCACCGGCTGGCAGGACGAGAAAGTGTTGCTGCACTTCGGGGCGGTAGATTGGGAAACGACCGTCTGGGTCAACGGACAAAAAATAGGAACCCACCAGGGCGGCTACGATCCTTTTACGCTGGACATTACCAACGCACTCTCTGATGCCGAAAACCAGGAACTCATCGTAGAAGTCTGGGACCCGACCGACCAGGGCAAGCAGCCGGTAGGCAAACAGACGCTCAATCCAAGAGGTATCTGGTACACGCCGACGACCGGCATCTGGCGCACCGTCTGGCTGGAGCCGGTGCCTGCCTCCTACATCAGCCATCTGAAGATCACGCCCGACATAGACCGTGAGATGCTGCATCTGGAAGTTTTTACCAACGAAGGCGCCAAAGCAGGCAGGTTTAAAGCCACGGTGACCGACCAGGGACAGACGATCACCAGCCAGCAAGCCACAGAAAACGAGGTAATGGCTTTGCCCTTGAAAAATCCCAAGCTATGGTCGCCACAGTCGCCGCATCTGTATGACCTGCAGGTGGAGTTGGTAGACGCCAGCGGCAACACCATAGACGAGGTAGGCAGCTACTTCGGGATGCGCAAAGTGTCGGTTGCCAAAGATGCGCAGGGGTACAACCGTATCTTTCTGAACAACAAACCTATGTTTCAGTTTGGTCCGCTGGATCAGGGCTTTTGGCCGGACGGCTTGTATACCGCCCCCAGCGACGAAGCGTTGAAATACGATGTGGAAGTCACCAAACAGTTAGGCTTTAACATGGCGCGCAAGCATGTGAAGGTAGAACCCGACCGCTGGTACTACTGGTGCGACAAGCTGGGGCTGCTCGTCTGGCAGGACATGCCCAGCGGCGAGGAACGCATCCGCCCGGAAGACAAAGAGATCACACGTACCCCGGCTTCTGCCAAACAGTTTGAAACGGAGCTGACGGAGCTAATAGATGATTACTACAACCATCCTTCTATTGTGATGTGGGTAATCTTCAATGAAGGCTGGGGACAGTTTGACACCAAACGGCTGACCACCTGGGCACAAGACTATGATACCACCCGGCTGATCAATCCTGCCAGTGGCTGGAAAGATATGGGCGCCGGGGTGGGCGATGTGCAGGATATACACGACTATCCCGGACCGGGAATGCCCAAGACAGAGCCCGTACGGGTAGCCGTGCTGGGTGAGTTTGGCGGGCAGGCACTGGCGGTAGAAGACCATTTGTGGCTGACGGACTTCTCGGAAGCGCCTACGCATTTTAACACTTCCAAAACACAGGAAGCCTTGCAGCAAGAATACACCGACCTGGTAAAAAAACTACAGCCGCTGATCAAAAAGGGGCTTAGCGCTGCCGTCTACACCCAAACCACCGACGTAGAAATTGAGGTCAACGGCTTGCTGACTTACGACCGGGAAATGATCAAAATAGAGGCGGATACGATGAAAATGATCAACGAACAGGTTTATTAGAGTTTCGCAAAAGGGTTGAAATGTCCTAAAATCTGCCTGCTTCATCCTAACAAAAAAAGTTGAGTGTTTCAGAGCTTTTCAAAAAAGTAAAACCAACCTAATAGGTATACCACTTTATAAGCAGTCTGTGCCTTGGTTCCCTAGTTTGTATGGGCGAGCCTGCTTTTCTTCGGCTTCCACCCAAATATATTACATCTTCCTTACTTTCTGTTTACAGCGTAGCAATAATTGTCTATTTTCGGCGGTAATATTGAAAAGGCTTTTATACCACCGTGATGCAACTGACTGTCAGGCGTTTATCTCTTTATCTTGCTTTGGTATCGCTCTTGCTGGCGTTGGTGTTGCGTTTGTTTTTTATGAACGACTTCCGCAGCCAGCAGCAGTACCTGCGCGACATCAACCGCCATGTGGCAGAAGCCCTGGAGGAGATGGAAGACGACGCCCAACAAGTCGTCCGCCGCATCCGGCAAGCCGATACGCTGACCTTTTCGGAGCTTTACCTGGAAACGCCTTATCCTTACTACCTGTACCAGGACAGCCAACTGGTCTACTGGTCCGACTACCGCTTTGTGCCGTCCTATGCCAGCCTGCGCTCCGGCAAGCCCATAGCCTTCCGCTCCCTGGAAGAGGGCAACTATGTCGTCCGCCAGGATACGGTAGGCAAGCTGACGCTATTCTTTCTGCTGCCCGTGCAGCAAAACGCCCGGATCAACAACCGCTATATCAGTTCCGGTTTCAATCCCGATCTGTTTCCACAAGAGATTGTATCCGTTCACCCGCCCGCCACAGCCAGCAGCAGCGACCAGATGGTGCAATACCAGGGGGAAGATCTATTGGGCGTTTCTATGAATCCTTTGCCGATCGGCTACCGGGAGCATGAAAGTGCGCGTTCTTTCCAGTCGCTGCTTTGTGTGCTGTTCAGTATGACGATCGTGCTGTTGTTGTTCAACCTGGTAAGAAAAGCAGAAAGGTTAGCGGCACGCCGCCGGGCAGACGAAGGGCTGCTACTGCTCATAGGCAGCCTGGTACTCACCCGCCTGCTGATGTTGTATTTTAACTTTCCGGCAGGCATACTGCCCAATAGCCTGTTCGATGGGCGATACTACGCGCGCTCTGCAATCAACCCTTCGCTGGGCGATCTGCTGCTCAACGCGCTCTGTGTGCTGGCAGTGATCGTGTACCTGTTCCGCCACTTTTCTAAGATGCGCCTCTACAAGGCATTGGTCTTTGCCAAGCCTAAAACGCGCTCGGTGGTGGCTGTGCTGTGGCTGGTGCTGGCTGTGTATGCGCTTTATATCCACTACTACTTTATCCGCACCATCTACTTTAGCCCGCAATGGACGCTGGACATTACCGAAAGTATAGACCTGCCCTTTCTGAAGATCATCAGCCTGGCGATCTTCGTAGTCAATACGGTGAGCTATTTCCTGCTGGTGCATATGCTGTTTCGTATCTTTCTGAACCTGAGCCGCAAAAGTTACCTTTCCTGGCAGGGGCATCTGCTGGCAGCGACAGGCATACTGCTGCTGCTTAGCCTGTGGCTCGGCGCCTTTCCACCGGTGATCCTGATCATCAGCAGCCTGTACCTGGCGCTGATGTATTTCTTTCGTCTGCCCCGGCTGTTGGGCAGACTCACCTATGTGGGCTTTCTGTATGTATTCACCGGGGCGCTGGCCAGCGCCGTGACGGGTGCGGTAGCCGCTTACCATATGAAGCATGTCAACACTCTGGACAGCAAGCAGAAGTTTGCCAACCAGTTGCTCGTAGACAATGATGTGTTCGGCGAATACCTGTTGCAGGAAGCCGCTGCCAAGATCAAACAGGATCTGTTTATCAAGACCCGTCTGTTCAACTACGCTTCCAAAGACATTATCAAGCAAAAGATCAAGCGTATTTACCTGCCCGACTACTTCGACCGCTACGACGTACAGGTATATCTGTACAACCTACAGGGCAAGCCGCTGGAAAATGCACCCGTAGCTTCCTACAAAAAGTTCAGGGAGATGGTCGACGAGGTGAAGTTCCGGACAGAGTACGAAGACATTTATTTTATTGATGAGTCGAGCCGCCGCTTTGTCTCCGAAGAACCTTCCAAGCGGTATCTGACCTTTATCGATCTGAGAAACTTCGGAAAAACTATAGGACATATCGTCATCGATCTCCGGTTGAAAAGGTTTGTGCCCAACCGCGTCTATCCCGAACTGCTCGTCGACCGCCAGTACCTGCAATCTTATGCCAGCGATGAGTACGATTATGCGTTCTTCTCGCCCCAGGGGCGGATGATCTACAGCTCGGGCGATGAAGTAGCTTTCAAAAGCCTGAAAGGCTATGATTTCAGGCAAAAGGTAGACCGTGAAAGAGAACTCAACACTTCGCGCTACAACTACCTGATCGTAGAAGGAGAACCCAATGAATACATTGTCATTGCCTCCGGGGCTTACTCCTGGACGGATGCCGTGTCTAACTTTTCCTTTCTGTTCCTGGTGCTGGTCTTTGTGCTCTTGCTTTTCATAGGCTTGTACGCTATCTACTTTGCCTTCCGCCCGGAGAACCTGAACTTTGCCACCAAGATACAGCTTTACCTGAGCGCGGCTTTCTTCATGCCCCTGCTGGCCGTCAGCCTGACCACGCTGAGCATCATCAGCCGGTCGTATGGCGAGGAAGTAGACCGGCAGTACCTGCAAAAGGCAGAGCAGATCAGCAGCAACCTGATCGAACTGTTAGCCAGCTACCAGCAAGATCAGATCAACGAGGAAACCCTGGTCAGCTCCCTGTCGCAGGTATCCAAATACGCCGAAACGGATGCCAACCTGTTTGATGTAGATGGCAAGCTGATCGCTTCCAGCCAGCCTACGATCTATACCAACGGATTGCTCTCTACCTATATCAACCCGGTGGCGTATGCCAACATCATGGAGCAGGACAATAACAAGCTGGTACTGGACGAGTCAGTAGGGAAGCTGTCTTACAAATCCTCTTATATCGGGCTGAAGTCTTTCAATACCGGCAAGCTGATTGGCATCCTAAGTGTACCTTTCTTTGAGGCGGGCAATGAGCTGCAGCGGCAGATCATACAGGTGCTGACCAACATCATGGACATCTTCACCTTTGTGTTCATTGCCTTCCTGATCATCTCTTATCTGGCTTCGCTGCTGTTGACCTATCCCTTGCGCTATATCACCCAGAAGATCCGCAAGACCAGCCTGTCGGACTACAACGAACCGCTCTCCTGGGAGTCTAACGACGAGATCGGGTTGATGATCGGAGAATATAACCGGATGCTGGTAAAGCTGGAGGCCAGCAAGGCGGCGCTGGCGCGCAATGAGAAAGAATCGGCATGGCGTGAGATGGCCAAACAGGTAGCCCACGAGATCAAAAACCCGCTCACGCCTATGAAGCTGAGCCTGCAACTCTTGCAGCGAAAGCTGGTGCAGGACTTCCGGGCAGGCATGAACGCCGCCGAGGTGCAAGAAGTAGGCAAGCCTATCGAAAACATGCTGCACCAGGTAGATACGCTCAACGACATTGCCAGCTCCTTCTCCAACTTTGCCCAGATGCCGCTGCCCAAAAGCGAACCTTACGAACTGGCCACCATCGTGAAGCGTACCGTCGGTCTGTTTGAGAATGAAAAAGAAAAAGTAGACCTGGAGATAGACGACTACGCCCGCTACCTGGTGATGGGCGATCCGCAACTGACCGGCAGGATACTGAGCAACCTGATCATCAACGCCAAACAATCCATCCCGAAAGACCGGGAGCCAAAGGTTAGCGTGAGTATGCAAAAGGTGGGTATTGATAAGATCATCATCAAAGTGAGCGACAACGGGACGGGTATTGCCAAAGAGATACAGCACAAAGTGTTCCTGCCCAACTTCAGCACCAAGTACTCCGGGTCGGGCATCGGGCTGGCGATCGCCAAGCGGGGTATCGAACATGCCGGTGGGCGCATCGCCTTTGACACCAAAGAAGGCGTGGGCACTACCTTTTTTATAGAGTTGCCACTGGTGCTGGACCATAAACCTGCCGTAGAGATCAAAAGCGAATGAGAAAAATCTACGCCGCCTGCCTGCTGCTTGGGCCTTCTATGGCATTCGCCCAACAGTCAGTTGCCCCCGATCCTTCTGACAAGATCATTTCCGTGGTCATACAGGATTCTCTGCGGCTGGATTCTCTGTCGCTCATGCCGGGTTCGTTGCAGGTACAGCATCGTAGGCAAGCTGTAGACAGCAGCGATTACGTCTATGACTATAGCACCGGCTACCTGCATTTTGCGCAAGCCAGGCAGGGCGATACGGTAGAAGTCCGTTACCGGGTGCTGCCTTTCAGTTTGTCGGCTGCGCACTTTCACAGAAGCCTGGCAGTGTATGATTCCAATGCTTTTTTCAACGAAATCCGTTATGCAGCGCGTCAGCCTGCCTTACAAAAGGAAGAGCTTTTTGCGTCGCCCAGGCTTACCAAGTCGGGAAGCATCAGCCGGGGCGTGTCTTTCGGCAACCGCCAAAACATTTTTGTCAACGCCGACCTGAACCTGCAAATGGAAGGCGCGCTGACCGACGAGGTAAACATCCGGGCGGCGATCACCGACCAGAACATTCCCATTCAGCCGGAGGGCAATACCCAGCAACTTCAGGATTTTGATAATGTCTTTATTGAGCTATACACCAAAAATACCTCTCTGACGGTAGGCGATGTCGTCTTGCAGCACCCGGGCGGCAGCCTTTCGGGCGCTAACCGCCAACCGGTACTGGCGGTTGATACGAATGCTTCGGAAACAGTTACACCGCACTTTCTGCGCTACCGCAGGAACGTACAGGGAGGCATGTGGCAAAGCCGTTACCCGGCAGGCAACGCAGGGCAGGGGCAGACTACCGCCGGTTTTGCGCTTGCCAAAGGACGCTTTGCTTCGGTCAGCCTGGCCGTGCAGGAAGGTGTGCAGGGCCCTTATCGCCTTAAAGCCCCGGAAAACCATCAATATGCCAATCTGTCGGGTGCAGCAACTCAAAACCTGGATAATGCTTACTACCTGCTGGCTAATTCCGAAAAAGTGTATGTAGACGGACAACTGCTGCAGCGGGGATACGACCAGGATTATACCATTGACTACAACTTAGGGGAAATTACCTTTACCAACCAGGTATTGCTCAACCGCAACGCGCGGGTCAGTGTAGACTTTGAATACGCCGACCGCAGCTACAGCCGCAGCATACGCACGGCAGGGCACCAGCAATCCTGGGAACGCATTACTTTGTACACTCACTTTTTTCAGGAAAAAGACAACGCCCGCCAGTCGCTGGGCTTTACCCTGACCGATGAGGAGCAGTGGCAGCTTAGCCAGGCAGGCGACCACCTGGCGGAAGCCTACATCTCTGCGGCAGACTCGGTAGGCACTTCGGAAGAACGCTTCCGCTACCAGAACAACCGCCAGGCGGATGTGCCGGGCGTAGGCAACTTTTACGACATCCTTTACCAAAAGAAAGATACGCTTGTCGAGGGGCAAACCTGCCCGGTGTATGTGTTCCATGGAAACGGCGACTTCAAAGTAGACTTTACCTACGTAGGAGAAGGAAAAGGCAACTACAGGCAAGACCCGTCTTCTGTGAACGGAAAAGTGTATGTGTGGGTCGCGCCCCAAAGTGGTCAGCCACAGGGAAGCTATGAGCCGGTGCGGCTGCTGACTACGCCCAAAACCCGGCAGATGCTTGTTGGCGGGGTGCAAGCCAGCCTCAGTGCCAAAGACCAGGTGTTCGGAGAGGTAGCCGTTTCCAGGAATGACCTGAACACCTTTTCCCGGCTCGATGCTGCTGACGACCGGGGCAGCGCTGCCATGATGGGCTATGAAAGTAAGCCCCGGAAAGTAGCCTTTTTGCCGAAGTATACCTGGGCAAGCCGTTTGCAGTATGAGTGGGTACACCGGAATTTTACCGTAGCAGATCCTTACCGCGCTATAGAGTTTGAACGCCGCTGGCGCGTACTGCCCTATGCAATACAGTTAGACTCCGCAGTGCAAAGCCATGACCATGTGCTCAATGCACACGTGGAACTGCAAAAGGATGCTTACAACCGTATTGCATACCACTGGGCAGGCAGAAAAAGCGATTTGCAGGGCGTACAACATACCCTGGAAGTACGGCAGTCGTGGAAACGCCTGCGCCTGGCGGCACAGGCTTTTCACATGAACAACCAGCAGCCGCACACCAATGCGCAGTGGAACCGCCTGAAAGCCGATGTGTATGTTCAGCAGCATAAGATCGTGCCGGGCTATACCTATCTGCTGGACAAAAACCGGGTGGCTGCTACAGAGACAGATTCTGTGCTGTATGCTGCCGTCCACTTTGAAGAACACCAGCTCTATCTCCGCAGCGGCGACAGCCTAAAAAACAAGTTTCGCATAGACTATGCCTATCGCACCAACCTGACGCCCTGGGCGGGAGAAATTGCCAAGACAGATATTAATCAGACTGTGAATGTAGGAACCGACAGGGCGTTGGGCGAAAACCATCAACTCAAAGTGAAGGGGACATACCGGCATACAAATGTTGTGCGGGAAGATGTCTTAGCGCAGCACCAGACGATGCAGGAGCACATGGTGATGGGGCAGGCAGACTGGCGGGGCAGTTTCTTTGACAACATCCTGCGTGCCGACTGGCGTTATGCTATTGCCAACGGGCGCGAACTCCGGTGGGCATTTATGTATGTGCGCGTGCCCATAGGAGAGGGCAACTTCACCTGGCGGGACGATAATGGCAACGGTATAGAAGAAATAGAAGAGTTTTACGAAGCCCGCTACTTTGATGAGCGCAATTACGTGCGGGTCTATACGACGACCAACGAATACCTGTTAGCCTTTACCAACCAGCTTGACTTACGCTTGAACGTACAGTTTCCCCAGGAATGGGTTCGCAGCCACCACATCAAAAGGCTGGCCGCTAAGTTTTCCGCCAACACTGCCTGGAACATCAACCGGAAGATCGATGATGCCTCTCTCGACGACAGGCTGAACCCCTGGGCGCAAACATCTGATGAACACTTGCTTTCGGTAAGAGAGACGCATCGGTCCACGCTGTTTTTCAACCGGCAGGATACCCGCCTGGGCATGGAAGCCAGCCTGCGGACAAACCGCAGAAAGCAACTGCTCTACAGCGGCTTTGAAGAGCGCCGCACCCGGCATTGGCTCCTCAGCAGCCGCTATCACTTCAGCCGGATGGTCGGACTACAATTAGAAACAGAAAAGAGCCGGGACTACAGCCACTTAGACTTACCGGAGCACACGCCCGGCAGCAGCGGCAGAAACTTCCTGATCCAGACGCACCGGGCATCGCCGGAGATTAGTTGGCAGCCCAAAATGAACGTGCGTGTCAGCAGCCGTTATGACATCACGCGCAAACAGAACCTGCCGGGCAGCCGGCCGGAAGCTGAGAGCGGTGGTGAGTCTGCGCTAATGCAAACGGTGGGTTGCGAACTGCGGCTGAGCCGGTTGCTGCGCAGCACCTTCAGTGCCACGACAGCGTATGTCCACATCCGCTATACGGGAGATGCCAGCCACCCGGTCAGCTACGAGATGCTGGAGGCCTTACAGCCCGGCAACAACACGCGCTGGACGCTAAGCTGGCAGCAAAAGCTGCTGGACGGTCTGCAACTCACGGTCAACTACCAGGGCAGAAAATCTCCGGAAAGACAGGCAGTACATGCAGGCAGCATGATGGTGAAGGCATTGTTTTAAACTTTAATGCAGGGTTTTTTGCTATATTTGCAAATAACCTTTCATATGATACAGTACACTTCTCAACATCAAGCTAAAATTGAAATTTTTTCTTCGCTTTACAAAAAATGAACTGCTATTATTTGGATGATCTGCAAGTTGGTGTACACATGGAAGAATGATGTAAACTTCAGTCATTTCAAATTATCTTCTTTAGGAAAATAGACGCTAAAAGTGCTTCCCTTTTCCACCTTACTTTCTACAGTTATTTTTCCTCCTATATTTTCAATAGTTCTTTTGACAATATACAAACCAACTCCTGTTCCTTCTACATGGGTATGCAACCTACGGAACATAGTGAATAACTTATCTTGCTGGTTTGGCAGAAGTCCTAGTCCATTGTCCTGCACAGAAAAAACAATATAATCCTTTTGACCATAGCTTTTGATGCTGATGACTAAAGGTCTGTCTGGTGAGCGGTATTTAATAGCGTTAGAGATGAGATTATAAGCAATGCTTCCAAATTTTGCTTTGGCTATTTCCATCTGCTCCACTTCATATTCTTCTATGAAAGTAGGAGTAGCTTCTTGAATGAGATGATTGACATCTGATTTGACATCTTTTACTATTGCTGCAATAGAAATAATTTCTGAAGGCTGATCTAAGTTTTTGGCAATTTTTGTGACATCACTTAAATGATTAATCGTATTTTTTAGTTTTACAATGGAGGCGTCCATCATAGCCAGAGACTTTTGTTCTTTTTCATTTAGCTTCCCCTTTAACGACTGTTCCATCATCTTGGACAGCCCTTCCATGTTGGCAATAGGAGATTTCAGATCATGAGAGGCGGTATAAATAAAATTATCCAGATCCGTATTGATTCTAATGAGTTCACTGTTCTTCTTGCTTAACTCGGCCTGTACCTTTCTAAGAGAGGATATATCAGAGACCAAGGCAAAAAATCCTACTATTTTATCACCTACTTTATGAGGTATCAGATGAATTATGGTATCTCTGGTGCCTCTAAATCTATAAGCCATAGGTTCTTCAAATCGTACCTCTTCTCCCAACAGAACTTTCTTGACCTTTTCTTTTACGTTTGCATAAGCTGTTTCACCCAAAATTTCCGACACCTGTTTACCTAAGACTTCTTCTTTTGGTTTGCCAAACCAGGTTGTATAGCCCTGATTGACAAAAACAAATTCTTGTTCTGAATTCACGTAAGAGATCAAGACAGGAAGGGCATCAGTAATCATACGCAGTTGTTCTTCACTGGCAGCTAGTTCCTGGGTTCGCTCTACTACTCTTTGCTCCAGTTCATTATTGAGTTCTCTTAAGTGTTCTTCTGCACTCTGTAGTTCCTCTAAAGCAGCAGCGAGTTCTTGATTTGTATGCTGTAAGGCTTTCTCCTGCTCTTTTCTCTTGGTGATATCCCGGATGATACCAGAGAAAAAATAATTTTTCTCCTCCTGCCAGCAAGAAAGGGAGAGCTCTACAGGAAACACACCTCCATCTTTTCGTACTCCTTCTATTTCAATGGTATGTCCTATAAGTTTTGGAATACCAGAATTAATAAACCTTTCAAGACCTGCTCTATGTGCTTTCCTATATTTTTCAGGCATAAGTACTTCTAAGCTTAAGGCAATTAATTCACTTTCTTGGTATCCAAAAATCTCATACGTCTTTTTATTAGCAAAAAGGATTGAAGAGTTCTCAGCAGCAATCACAATGGAATCTGTTGCCGTTTGTGCTATAGCCTCAAACCGGGCTTTAGAAAATTCTAGTCTCTGTTTAAAAAATCTCAGGTCATCCATTTTTAATGGCTTGTAAAAGTATCTGTCACAAATTTAATATAACAGAAAATAGTTTACCAGAAAAGAAATTTTTCTGCAATAAGACTTTTTCTTTGTTTTATTATCAGGCACAAACTTAAACTCACTGACGAAGAGACCCTCCATACCATCAGCGAGAACCCATAATAGCCTACTACAAAATTAGGGCTATTGCATCAAAAACAAAGGTTTGAGGACTTCAAAGAGGAAGTTGTTGTTTCTGGCGACTCTTTTTCTTTTTCGTTTGATACTGCTTTTATCAGGATGGCGAGCTAACAACTGTAAAGCTTGCTTACGAATAGTGTGCAAGTTAACTGCTCCGTTATCCTTTTTCACTTGGTTATTATCTTCTTTGAAACAGATGTCTAGCTGCCAATGTAGGCCGTTTTCAATGCCCCAATGTCCTCGGACGGCCTGTAAATTTTTTCAGCATCAGGTGCTAAACTACTAATGTAGTATCGCTTATGAATAGTTTGCTTGTTGCCATCATCGCGCCAGGTCTCTACCAAGGCCACACTACGTAATGCTGACCAGGTATGGGTAGCCTCCAGTAAGGTTAACTCATCACATACCCACACCTTTCGGTGTTCAATGCGACCGTGTCCCTTATCCCACTGCTCAAAGTTATCCAAGCCCTCTTTATGCTTATCCAACCACTCACTAACTTGCTCATACAGACTGCCTTGGTTCTTTTTTAGAGCAATCAGATAGTCTGCTTGTTTGCTCACTATCTTCTCTACAATACTTTGTTGGCAAGCGATCGCATCAATGGTAATTAAGCTATCCTGACAGTCCAATCTGTCCAATAATTCAGGAATAGCGGTAATCTCGTTAGACTTCTCAGCGATCTACTGCTGTCCAAAACAGAGCTTCTCTTCGTCTAACCACACACTCACCATCTGTATCTTGGCCTGTTTGTCCCCTTGCAACCGGGTGCCCCTGAGTGCTTTGCCATCAATACGAAAGTGCTTCTGCTCGGTGCTCCGATCAGGCAAATGAGTTAATAGCTCAGCATAACAACTGCGAAAGCTTTTTTCCAACTGCTCACTGTCCAAGTGACGCATTACTCGCCATAGCGTATAGCTGGATGGTATACCATTGTTCAAGTGTAAACCCAAATCATCTTGTAAAAAGTCCTTGTTATCAATACCATAATCCACAATCTCCTGGTAGTTATTACAATCGCCCAAGACACCGCATAATACTATAGTATTTAAGATTGAGTCTGTGGCATGGATGCTGGGTTAGGTTGTTTAGGCGGCGGTGGTTTCCATTCGTTTATACATACCACAGAGGGCCAGGATTTTATTTTTCTTATTGGCAAAGACTAGGGCGTGTTGACATACATTGAGAAAGTCACGAACTTTGACTTAAAAAACTATGCGCAGATACGAATTACGCCAGGATCAGTGGCAGAAAATCGCACCATTACTGCCTG
>JBBSNI010000075.1:0-17751 GCA_038232695.1 Cytophagales bacterium | reverse complement strand
CTCGATTGACTTTGCCTCTTACGGGGATGGCTGCAAGATCAAGCAGGGTCGGCCCGGTTGGGGGACGCCTTTGGGGATGGGGTTTTGCACCTGCATACCGCCTGCTTGCAGGTTATCTATATACTCCCGGTGGACCATATAGGTCTTGATCTTGCTTTCCTGCTTTTTCTGCGCCCGCCCGTGTTTCCCATTCATAAGTTTAAGCTGTGATAGCGTGGACATTATTTACACTAAATGACTGGGCGTCCCCGATATGTTTAAGATGTGAGAGTGGAGACATCATTGGCTGCCTGCCCAGCGGATTGCCGCCCAGTACACTTAATGATATGTTTAAAGTGTGAGAGCGTGGACATCTAATGTATAATCCGGGCGGGCCCAGCAATCAGTCCCGAAACTGCAATCCCAAACCGGGGGGCTTCCCTTTCCACAAATCAGCAAACAGTTTCAAATTACAGTATAATCCTGTATACCGTTATGTAGGAATGATATACCCACAGAACAGGTAATGAATTTGGTATAACGTCGGCGGAAGTGGATAGTTTGGCTGTTTGTGTAGGGATGTGGTAAACCTGGATAGTAGGGTAATAGCTGTAGAAACCTATTACCAGTGCGGTTATATTTGTACGTAAAGTCTATAGTGTGCTGTTTCGGGTTGGATTTGGGGGTTTATCCCGGTGCTGCTCACCCGTTCGCTTACCTGTTTGCCTGAATTGGTCCCGGTTGTCAGCGATCCCTGCTGTCTGGTCCCGGTGTGTGTTTGCTTCCTGCCGTCTGCTCTCTGTCTCCCTTCCCCTCCCTCCCGGTTATACCTGTATATTGTTGAATGATTACAGGATTGTGTTGCACGAAACGTATTACATGCCCGTGTGATGCAGGCACATAACGGTATGTTAAACAGTTTCTATAGTTTGTACAAATTACTCGGAGATGCTCGGTATAAACCCGGGGAATGTCAAGACGGTGTATGAATATGTGAAGAAAAGTATTGGATTGTGGGGGTGTATAGGTATGGGATGAAGTGCATTAAAGCCACCAAAACCTTATGAAATAGCTGTAGTATCCTTAAAATCGGTGGACTTTTGTTGCAATAGTTGGGTAATGATAGGAAAGTATAATGGGAATTGCAACGGGGTTGGGGCAATATTTTTTTGGTATGCTGTCTGGGATTGGGAAGGTAGACGTTTAGTAGATCGGGTATATGTTGGTATGTGTAATCCAAGTTTTGTTAATTTTGCAAAAATATTATCTAATTATTTTTAAAGTATTTTCTTTGTTTTTAGCGTTTTTAGGGGGTTTTTGAAAATATTTCAATTTTTTTGCAAAAAAAAGTTTGGAAATTAGAAACCATTGTTTTATGTTTGCGTAAGATAAAGACAAAGGGAACGTACACCAAATACCAACCTTTAGTAACACCAACATTTTCATAATTGCATACTGTTTTGGTTATCGCTTTCATTTCAGGAAAAAAGCAAAGGCGATTGGTTAAGCGTGAACTGTGATAGACATTTTGTCTGATTGCAGAGCGTGAAGGTAGTAACCATCCGTGAGAAGCGGGCAGACCTACTATGTTAACAGCAAAACTAATGACATAGCTGTTAGGGTAACTGAGAAATCAGGATCGTACCAATTGGAAAATTATTGGGCGTGGACACTCGTTGGGCAACAGAACAGACACCCGGCGGTACTTGACGAGAAAACTATTATATTAACAATATTCTTAGCCTGACTTCCTTACGGTGGTGGTGTCGGGCACTTTGGCAGGTTATTTTATATAGGCTTATAGATTTCAGAGCCTGCCAGGTTCAACCGGGGCACGTAGCCCATTATACAGGCTCTTTCCTTTCGGTGGTGGTTCAGCAGGAAGAACAACCGTATTTTCCCACATCAAAAAAGTAAACATGAAAAATTTTGTAATAGAATACCGTTTTGCTGGTTCGCCTGTTGTACATACCGCTGAGGTTGGGTACGAAAAATGTTTTGAGGCAGCCTTAATTAACTTGCGTTTGCAGCACATTTTCTCGGGCAAAGTAATTACCGATTGTGTGTGTGTGGCAAGTGAGCCTTCGACACCTTATCAGGTTTTGGTTGAATAATAGAAAGTGGTTTACCTGCCTACCGCAGGCAGGTTGGTTAAGGCCTGCCGGTTTCGGTAGGCTTTTTTATTTTCTCTTTCTCTCTAACGCTCTAAATTTTATGATCATGAATACTTACATCAAATATTGCCCTAACGTTTTTCTTGCCAAATGCACAGAAAAACACGAAAAAGGCGAAATAATCATAGTTGAAACCAAGTATGGAAAAGAAAACGAAAGCATCGTACACAATTTAATCGGTCAAAAAGCTGGTTTCTTTTTTTATTCAATTACGCGCACCGATGCGTTTAACACCCAAGAAAGAGCAATGGCAAAAGCACAAAAATATATGGGTTATGCTGCTAACGCTGAAAAAAGAGGGGATGCATTTTATGATCGATCGCAAGAGGGTAAAGATTTTTTGTCTTTGGCTGAACCTATTAAAATAGGTCACCACAGCGAAAAAAGACACCGCGCCTTAATTGAGCGAACACAAAGAAATTTCGGCAAGTATGTTGAAGAAGTCAAGAAAGCGGAAAGCTATGTGGACAAAGCCGGATATTGGGAGGAAAAAGCGCATCAAATAAATTTGTCTACGCCTGAAAGCCTTGACTTTTTTGAGTACAAACTAAACAAAGTAAAAGAATATCACCAAGGTTTGATTTCTGGTAAATATGAAAGACTGCATTCTTTTTCGCTAACATATGCAAAAAAAGACGTCAACAACATGAGCAAAAATCTTGAAATTGCAAAAAAATTATGGGCATAATAGCCTGCTTTTGCTACAGAAAAAAACTGCCTGGCAGGTTCTGACCGGGTCACGGCGACAGGCTTTTTTTATTATTTCTCTCTAAACTTAAAAATTATGAAAACTGATGCTATAAAAAGACTCGCAAGAGTCAACGGCAGGGTTACGGCTATTGTAACCGGACAAGAATTTGTTAAAAACGGAATCGTGCAAGACGGAAAGAATTATTATCCGGCAACGATTTTTGGTGAGCCGGATACGGTTCAATGTATCATCAGAACCGGGTCGCCGGGCGATGGTCAATACTTTGATCTTACCGGAGGTGAAAAATATTGGGGCTTAGAGGACTGGAAGATATGAAAACGGAACTAAAAATATTATACGATCAGGTCTCAAAGGAAGGACAATTTTTATTGATAACAAAAAAATCTAACCCCCCCCCTATTATGTATGCCATCATATTTTTAATAGCCATTCTTTATTTTATCCTACACGAACAAGATTATACTTATTGACATGCTACCCTTATCAGACGTAAAAAAGCGCAATGAGCGCCACGGCAACCAATTTTTTGTAAAAGAGGAAGCCGAAAAGCAGGACTTCAAGATAGAGCAGTACCGCCTGCTGAAAGGTGACCTGTTTACTGTCTCTTACAACACAGAGACGGCCACCAGGCAGTACCGTATCGTGCAATATGATGCGCCTACGGGCAATTGCTACTACTATCAGGCTAAATTCTCTCTGCCCCATGATGCGAAAGCCGTGGCCAAGATGCTCTGCAAAGGCAGGGTGAAAATGGAAATGGTCATGCCCGACCGGGACCGGCCCACCATAAGCGACAAATCTTAACCGGGTCGCCGGGCGACCGCGTCACGGCGACCGCGCCCGCGGCGACCCTTTAACCCCCCCCCATATTATGGACACTGAACCGATTATTGAACCCCTAAACCGAGCAACTGATGAAAGATTTGTTTGAGCTTAAAGCAGGCGATGTTTTCGTTCATATTGATCAACAATATGTGGTCACCGGCTGGCTAAGTCCTGGCATGATTGAATATATCAATCTAAAGACATGCCAGGTAGAACGTACTGTTCAGAATTTTTTGGTTAAGACTAAATAGCGAGCATAAAACGGAAAACTTCAAACTTGAAAATCAGTGGAATAACATGCACAGGTAAGCGAACGGGTGAGTAAACAGGCAAAATATTTGTTACAGCCTTATAAAAAGACTGTTTATAGCTTTCTCAGAAAAAAATTATGATTTTATCAGGATTGGAGATTGAAAAGTTAATTGGAAAAGAAATTTTTATAGACCCTTATACGCCCCAGCAGCTTAATCCCAACAGCTACAACCTGAGGCTGCACCATGAGTTGCTGGTTTATGAAGACAAAGTGCTGGATATGAAGAAAGATAACCCCGTCAGAAAGATCATCATACCCGAAGAGGGACTGGTGCTGGAACCGGGTTTACTATATTTAGGCAGAACGGTTGAAACTATTAAAACCGAACATCATGTTCCTAAACTGGAAGGGCGGTCTTCTATCGGACGGTTGGGTATTATGGTGCATCTGACGGCTGGTTTGGGCAATATTGGCTCTACCGGATTCTGGACGCTGGAAATTGCCTGCATCCAGCCTGTAAGGATTTATCCCAACGTAGCCATTTGTCAGATTTATTTTCACGACATACGCGGAGCGCACGTCAAATACAGCAGCGATAAGTACCACCATGAAGATATTCAGCCCAGCCTTATTTTTCAGGAACTGATCTGATCATGCAAAAGCGGCTTTCACAGTTGGTCATTTTGCTGGTACGCGGGTACCAGTTGATGCTTTCCCCGTTGCTGGGCAACCATTGCCGCCATACGCCGTCCTGTTCGCAGTATATGATACAGGCCATCCGGGAATGGGGCCTGTGGAAAGGCATCAGGCTGGGACTTCAGCGGTTTTCCCGCTGCCATCCGTGGGGCAGCTCGGGGTATGATCCGGTGCCTTCTAAAAAACAGGCGGAGTAATCTCATGGTTAAACCAAATGTATAGCATAGGTAGGTATTTATCCTTGAGTGTTGAGTGTTAAAAAAATATTCAACACTCAATATTCAATGCTCAAGTGGAAAAAACAAATTTTAAGTTGATGCACCCAGACGAGCAATATATGCAACGAGCTTTCCAACTGGCTTTGTTAGGACAAGGTAAAGTAGCGCCTAACCCTATGGTAGGCTGTGTGATCGTTAAGGACGAGCAGGTTATTGGGGAAGGGTGGCACCGGCAATATGGAGAAGCTCATGCAGAAAGAAACGCGGTAGAAAGTGTTTCTGATAAAAATTTGTTGACTGGAAGCACGGTTTATGTAAATTTGGAGCCTTGTTCGCATCATGGCAAAACACCGCCCTGCTCCGATCTGCTGATCGCTCACCGAGTTGGCCGGGTCGTCATCAGCAACCAGGACCCTAACCCGCTGGTGGATGGGGGCGGTATCCAAAGGCTCAGCCGTGCCGGGATAGCAGTGCTGGTGGGCGTATTGCAGGAAGAAGGCGCTGCGCTGAACAAGGATTTTTTTCACCGCATGAACCAAAAAAAGATCGAAGCGATATAGATCATGTTATTGCACAACCGTACCGACCGCAGGATTTTAAAAAAACAATTAGAAGAAAGCACCCAACCCCGCCTGACGCTTTCTTTTTACAAGTACGTATACCTTGCTGACCCGCTTTCTTTCAGAAACCAGCTTTTTATAGACTGGTCTGCCCTGGGCGTCTTTGGGCGGGTGTATGTAGCCCACGAAGGGATCAATGCACAGATCAGCGTACCGGAAGAAGCTTTTGACCGCCTTCAGGCGTATATCAATGCCTCTGTACTGTTACAGGGTATTCGCCTGAACCTGGCGGTAGAAGCCGAAGGCAAATCTTTTATCAAGCTCAAGATCAAAGTCCGTCCTAAGATCGTCGCCGACGGGCTCAACGATACTTCCTTTGATGTAACCCACAAAGGCATTCACCTGGATGCCGAAGCTTTCAACCGGCTGGCGGAAGACCCGGACACGGTCATTGTAGACATGCGCAACCACTATGAGAGTGAGATCGGTCATTTTGAGAACGCCCTGCTGCCGGACGCCGATACCTTCCGGGATGCGTTGCCGATGGTAGAAGAAACGCTGAAACAGCAAAAAGACAAAAACATCGTCATGTATTGCACCGGAGGCATTCGCTGTGAGAAAGCCAGCGCTTACCTGAGACACAAAGGGTTTGAGAATGTCTACCAGTTGGAGGGCGGCATTATCCGGTACAGCCGCGAAGTAAAAGCCAAAGGACTGCCTAATAAGTTTAAAGGAAAAAATTTTGTATTTGATGAGCGCTTGGGCGAAAAGATCAGTAGCGAGGTCATCAGCCACTGCCACCAGTGCGGCGCGCCCTGCGATACGCATACCAACTGCAAAAACGAAGCCTGTCACCTGCTTTTTATCCAGTGCGCCGCTTGTAGTGTCCGGTACGAAGGCTGCTGCTCTGCCGACTGCCAGGCATTTATCAGTCTGCCCGAGGAAGAGCAAAGGGTAAAGAGAAAAAGTTTTAAAGTCACCCGTAACGTTTTTCGCAAAGGCAGGGCAGATCATCTAAAGTAAGTGATCATGCATCAATAGGATGGCATTCCCGGGCTGTGAAAGATTCATATGGAGCGTTTTAGGTTTGGCGAAAAAAGCACTGGTGCTTAATTTCTGTTTATGTACCTTTTTGAATGAACCTCATACGACGCTTTAACAAGTCGGGCATTAATTTAGGGTTTGTAACGATTGTCAGCAGGACAATTTTTTAATCAACCATACAAACCACAAAAAATCTAATGCCCAGAGTCAAATATTACTACGACCCCGATACTTGCCAGTACGAACCCGTTAAAGCTACCACCAAAGACATCATCATCGACAGCATCATGATGATCTCCATGATACTGGTAGCAGGCTTTGCCGTGTTGATCATTTACATGAATTATTTTGATTCGCCCAAAGAGGCGATCCTGCGGACAGAAAACGAACGCCTGCATTTTTATTATCAGATGATAGAAAAAGACATGCAACAGTACACCCACATGCTGACAAAGCTTCAGGAAAGAGACGACCATATTTACCGGACGATTTTTGAGCAGGACCCTATCCCTGCTTCTATCAGAAACGCCGGTATTGGCGGGGCAGAAAGATACCAGGAAGTGCTGACCGCCAAGCTGGAGCAGGAAGGTATGGTGCTGGGCAACCTTAAAAAGTTAGACCAGCTCAAGCGACAGATGTACATACAAACCAAGTCTTACGATGAGATCATGCAGCTGGCAGACAAGCAGCACCTCATGCTGGCTTCTATTCCTGCCATCACGCCTATCTCTACGACCCAGTCGCGCCTTTCTTCTGGATTTGGGTACCGTTTGCATCCTGTCTATAAAGTCAGGAAGTTGCACACCGGCATTGATTTTTCGGCAAGGGTGGGCACACCGATCTATGCCACCGGGGGCGGTATGATATCCAAGGTTTCTACCAGCTTTCATGGGTACGGCAAGCAGGTAGAAATTGATCACGGCTTCGGGCATTTGACCAAATATGCCCACATGTCGGAGTTTAATGTCAAGCTGGGGCAGAAAGTAAAGCGGGGAGAATGTATCGGCTATACAGGCAATACTGGTACCTCTACAGGTCCACACCTGCACTATGAAGTGCTCAAAGGTCACCAGAAAGTAAACCCTATCCATTACTTTTATCAGGACATCTCAGACGAAGAATACGAAATCCTGCTCCAATTGGCCTCTGTTGAGAATGAGTCGATGTAAGGAGAAAGGTTATATTCTTTGCACCTTTCACGTGTTAGAGTAGTTTTGATGACCAAGGCTTGCTTTAGGTCTTCATATTCTTATCATAACCCTGCCCGCGGTCTAATTCCAGGATCTGGTTAGGCAGGTCGCAGACTACCGCCCGGTCGCCCAGGATGCCGATAGGCGTTTTGATCATCTCGGGATTATGGATCATCACTTCCAGCCAGTCGTTTTCTGACATATCCACGTCTTCGTACTTCTCCCGGTAGATGTCGGAGTTTTTGTCGATCATGCCTTCGATGCCTACGTTGACTTTTTCCATCAGTTCTAAAAGCTGAGTGGGCGTCAGCGGAGTTTGGGATACGTCTACTTCTCTAACGTTGGCTGCCATTTGTTTGGCATAGGCTAAAGCTTCGCGCCCGCCTCTTTTATTCATATCATAGATCACGGTGATCTCTTTGGGATTAAATTCCATAGTATATAGGTTTTATAACTGTGCTGTACACAGGGTGAAAAGATTCCATATAAACTGCCAGTGGCAGGAAAAGTTATATAATGATCATTCTGTCACATCTACTACTTCCTCCTGCTGTTCGGCAGCTTGGTAAGCTTCTACCGGCAGGCAACTACACATCAGGTTACGGTCGCCATACGCGCTATCGATGCGGCTGACGGCAGGCCAGAATTTATTCTCTTTCACATCGGGAAGCGGGTACACGGCTTTCTGTCGGCTGTAGCTGAAAGCCCACTCGTCTGCCAGGGCAACGGCGGCCGTATGCGGGGCGTTTTTCAGCACATTGTCTTCTTTATCCACTTTGCCTTCTTCTACCTCACGGATCTCTTCCCGGATGCTGATCAGCGCCTCGCAGAAGCGATCCAATTCAGTCTGAGATTCGCTCTCGGTAGGCTCTATCATCATGGTACCGGCTACAGGAAAGGAGACGGTAGGCGCATGAAAACCGTAATCCATCAGCCGCTTGGCAATATCCGTCACATCGATACCGGCTTTCTTGAACGCCCGGCAGTCGATGATCATCTCGTGGGCGCTGCGTCCGTTTTTACCGGTGTACAAGACGGGGTAATGACCGTTGAGCCTGGCTTTGATGTAGTTGGCGTTCAGAATGGCCATTTGCGTAGCATGTTTGAGTCCTTCGCCGCCCATCATCGCAATGTAAGCGTAAGAGATCGCCAGGATGCTCGCGCTGCCATAAGGCGCTGAGGAAACGGCCGGAACGGCTTGCTCTCCGCCTGTTTTCACCAAAGGATTGCCCGGCAGGTAAGGCGCCAGATGCTTCGCCACGCCGATCGGCCCCATGCCTGGTCCACCGCCGCCATGCGGGATACAAAAAGTTTTGTGCAAATTCAGATGGCATACATCCGCCCCGATATTGGCCGGACTGGTCAGCCCTACCTGTGCATTCATGTTGGCGCCATCCATATACACTTGTCCGCCATGCGCGTGGATCACCTGGCAGATCTCCTGAATTTCTTCTTCAAACACACCGTGGGTAGAAGGGTAGGTCACCATCAGCGCCGCCAGCCGCTCGCTGTGCTTGTCTGCTTTAACTTTGAGATCTTCCACATCAATATTACCCCGCTCATCGCAGTTGACCAGCACCACTTCGTTGCCGACCATCACAGCACTGGCAAAGTTGGTTCCATGCGCCGAGGTAGGGATCAGCGTCACGTTCCGGTGTCCTTCATTGCGGGCTTTGTGGTAGGCCATGATCACCAGCAAACCAGCGTACTCACCCTGCGCCCCGGAGTTGGGTTGTAAAGAAGTAGCGGCAAACCCGGTGATCTCACTGAGCCATTGTTCCAGGTCAGCAAATAAAGCCTGGTATCCGGCCGTCTGGGAGACAGGCGCAAACGGATGCAGGTGACCAAACTCCGGCCAGGTAACCGGGATCATTTCTGCTGTGGCGTTGAGCTTCATCGTACAGGAGCCCAGGGAGATCATCGAGTGAACCAGCGACAGGTCTTTGTTTTCCAGCCTCTTGATATACCGCAGCATTTCGTGTTCTGTTTGATAGCTGTTAAACACCGGGTGTGTCAGATATTCGGTTTTCCGCTGCAAGTTTTCCGGCCACTGGTAGGTCAGCGTTTGCGTAGCCTCGTGGATGTTCCAATCCTGAAGCGTTGTTCCTTTGTGTTCAGCAAAAATATCAATGAGTTGCGACACATCTTCCAAAGAAGTGGTTTCGTTCAGAGCAATGCCTATGCAGCCATCATCAAAATAGCGAAAGTTGACTTCCTGCGCTTCTGCGCGTTTTCTCAGCGCCGCCTGGTCTTCTACAGCGATTTTAAGGGTATCAAAATAATGCTTGTTTTGCTGCTGGTAGCCTAAGTTTTGTAACCCTTCATCCAGCAGGCGCGCCATACCGTGTGTGCGCCCGGCGATATGCCTGATTCCCTCCGGGCCGTGATAGACGCCATACATCCCTGCCATGACGGCCAGCAGCACCTGCGCCGTACAGATGTTAGAAGTGGCTTTGTCGCGCTTGATGTGCTGCTCACGGGTTTGCAGCGCCATACGGTAAGCGGGCTTGCCGTAAGCGTCTACCGAGGCGCCGATGATCCTGCCGGGAATCTGCCGTTTGTAAGCCTCGCGGGTAGCGAAGTACGCCGCATGAGGGCCTCCATAGCCCATCGGCACACCAAAGCGTTGGCTGGTGCCTACGACAGCGTCGGCACCCCAGGCGCCTGGCTCCTGTAACAGCGTAAGCGAGAGCAGGTCGGCGGCAACGCCTACCATGACTTTGTGCTCGCGGGCCGTGGCGGCCAGCGCCTGGTAGTCTTTCACCTCGCCGTTGGCATCCGGGTATTGCAGCAGTACGCCGAACAGGTCTTCCTGCGTCAGGTCGAGCTTACTTAGATCGTCTACCATCAGGCGGACGCCGATAGGCTCCGCCCGGGTTTGCAGCACGGCAAGGGTTTGGGGAAACGTATTTTTGTCTACAAAAAAAGTGTTCGCGTTTTTTTTGCTGCTTTTGCGCAGCGACAGAAACATGCTCATGGCTTCGGCAGCGGCCGTACCCTCGTCCAGCAGCGAAGCGTTGGCAAGCTCCATGCCTGTCAGCTCGGTTACCATCGTCTGGAAGTTGACCAAAGCCTCCAGCCGCCCTTGCGCGATCTCCGCCTGGTAAGGCGTATAGGCAGTGTACCAGCCGGGGTTTTCCAGGATGTTGCGCTGTATGACGCCCGGGACAATGCAGGGATGATAGCCTAAGCCGATGTACGATGTAAAAATTTTGTTTCGCTGCGCCAGCTTTTTAAAATCCTGTAGAAACGCATATTCTGTTTTCGGCGCAGGCAAGGCCAGTGGCTTGCGCAGGCGAATGGCTTTGGGAATGGTTTCATCAATCAAGGTATCTATGGAATCTACCCCGATGGCTTGCAGCATGGCCGCTACCTGCTCGCGGGTAGACCCGTTGTGTCTGTTTTCAAAAGAAGTGTTGGGTGCTATGTTGATCTTCATATAAAAGGGTTGATTTTAAAGACGCAAGATATACCAGATTCTTGAAACCTGATACAACTTTCATAACACATTCTTTGAGGGAAAAAAGTTTTGTGAGAAGGATGAAAATAGCAAACTTTTGAAGCGATTCTCGCCGAGCGATTCTCGCCGAGCGATTCTCGCCGAGCGGTTCCCGCCGAACGATTCTTGCCGGAACGGGGGTAAGGGTAACGGTTGACCCCAATATTCGTATTTCCGGTCTTCCTACTTATGTAAGCCGCACTCTGTCTTGGCAGACTCTGCCCAACGGCCGTTTCTGCCCTGCCCCCGGAAGGTGCAGTGCTTGCAGCCGACCGACTCATAACCCAAGGGCTTGAGGGGATGTACCGGCAGGTTGAACTTTTCCAGATAGCTATTGGCTTCTTCTTCCGTTACATCAATGATAGGATAGAATTTGAGCATACCGTCTTTTTCCTGAAAGATGTCCATTACCCGGCGGTGTTCGTTCTGCCAGCTCATCAGCCCCGACACCCACACGTCGGCTTGTTTGCGGATATTCAAAAGTGGATCAACCTTGTTGACCGAGCAGCACAAGTCCGGGTCGGTTTGCCAGAGTTGGTGCTCGCGGGTGAAGGTATTCTTCCAGGCTTCCGGCTTGAGTTCTACTACGTGAAGGTCAAAGAGCCGGGTCAGCGTGGCTTTGTATTGCAGCGTTTCATCGAAATGATAGGTGGTATCCAGAAAATGCACGGTCTGGCGGATATTTTCCCGGTAGAAAAGGTGCAGCAGAAACACAGCCGTTGTACCAAAAGAAGAGGTGAGCAGCACCTTGTGTTGCGACAGGCTGCGGTTGGTATAAAAAGCGCGGACACGATCTTCGGGCGTCATGCCCGTAAAGATACAGTTGAGCCGCTCTATGTCCTGATCGGAGCGAATGTCGAAGCGTTCGTTTTGCCAATCGGTGGCCTGGGTGCATTCCATCGTTACAGGGTTTGCCATACTTTTTCTGAATGATTTTTTTGTGTATACCATCCGGCGATCTCCTCCAGTACCGTCGTGCTGAGGTATTCGGGATGTTCTGCTACTACTGCGCCTATGACAATGATAGCCGGAGAGGCAAGCCGGTGTTTTTCAGCTACTGCCTGCAAGTGCCGCACCTGTCCCAGCCCTATCTTTTCTTCGGGCAGCGAGCCATTTTGGATGATGGCTACCGGGGTATCCTGCTTGCCGCAGTCTTCAAATATCTGCTGTATTTCCCGTAGCTTAGCCATGCCCATCAGGATAACGACCGTTGCCGTAGACCGGGCGGCAAGCCGCACATCGCGTGATATGTTGCCGGAGCGTGTCGTGCCGGTGATGACCCAAAAGCTTTCGCTGCAACCTCGTTTGGTCAGCGGAATATGCTGCAAGGCCGGCACGGCATAAGCGCTGCTAATGCCAGGCACCACCGTAGTAGGTACACCCGCGCTTTCGGCATAGACCTGTTCTTCGTGCCCCCGGCCGAAGATATACGGGTCGCCCCCTTTGAGCCGCACCACGTGACCGTAGCGGAAAGCACAGTCTACGATCAAGCGGTTGATGTCTTCCTGCGCCATCTTGTGGCTGCCTGCCCGTTTGCCTACATAGATACGGGGCGCATGAACCGGCACATAATTCAACAGGGCATCATTGGCAAGCGCATCGTACAACACCACATCTGCCTGCTGCAAGGCTTTCATGCCTTTGATCGTCAGCAGATCAGGGTCGCCGGGGCCTGCGCCTACGAGGGTAAGGCTGGGGGAAGAATGACTTTTTGTGGAAGGATGTATCATGGATTGAGGGATTGAGGGACTGAGGGATTGAGTATTTGGTTTGTTTTTAGTTATCCGAGTTCCAGCGTTGGACTTCCTGCTTTCGTCCTGGTTTGCTTTACTTTTTCTATGAAATCGGCGGCTGACCGGATGTAGTGCGTGGCAAAAACTTGGGAAGGTTCATGTTGGTTGATCTGCAATACGTGGGTTTCAAACGAGCTTTCAAAAGCGATCTTTCCGGTGCTGACAAAGAGTTCGTCAAAAGTGCGCAGGATGTCTGCCTGGGTATTGGGGTTGGCATCTTCGGCTAATAGCAGGGCTTTGGCACTCGTGACAAAAGTGTTGTATGCATGATAGATGGCATCGGCATACGCCTCATTCTCAAAAGCTTCCTGTGCCCATGACAGCTTTTCTTCTCCTTCGTACAATAGGGTCGCTATCAAGTCGATGATTACTCCGGCGCATTCTCCAACCCCAGGTTCTACTTTAAAAGTCTCTTCGCTGTGTCCCCAGTCGAAATACTCGTCTTGCGAGAGGGTTTCTATCTCGGTCAGGGGTTTGATAAGTTGGTAGAAATACATCTTGCCCTGCCGCTGGTAGTAGTCGGCAAAATACTCACCGTCGTGGCTGTTGTCTTCATAATCCGCCAATACGGCACGCAACACCTGGGGCGCTCTTTTGCTGGGCGTTTTAAGGACTTTGTCGGCGATACGTCCCTCGCCGTTGCCGTCTACCCCACCGCCTAACAGCACCTGCAGGGCTGGAATGACACGCTTATCTTTGGTCCGCAGCGAGCTACCATGAAACCCGATGCTGGCGATGCCATGCTGTCCGCAGGAATTGGGGCAGCCGCTGATCTTGATCTTGATGTCGTGGTTGTACACCAGGTCGGAAAATTCCTGGCTGATAATATTTTCCAAAACGTCTGCTACGCCCGTACTGTTGGAGATGCCCAGGTTACAGGTATCCGTGCCGGGGCAGGCGGTAATATCAGCGGTACTGTCGAAGCCGGGCTTGGCCAGCCCGATGGCATGTAAGCCGTTGAACAAATGGGGCAAAGCCTCTTCGGTGACAAACTTGAGCAGATAGCCCTGGTTGACGGTAATACGAATATCGTCGGCGGCAAACCGGTCTACCACCTCTGCCAGGCGGCGGGCGTCGGCAGAATGAATATTGCCCAAAGGCAGTTTGATATAGACGCCGAAGTAGCCCGGCTGCTTTTGGGCAAACACGTTGGTATCCCGCCAGCTTTGGTACTTTTGCAGGTCTACCGGCTCTGTTTTATCAAAATGACGGTACTCGGGCAGCACCTCCTCTGGAATAGCATGGCGGTCTACCTTATAGCTTTTGGATTTGAGGGCTTTCCACTCGGCGTTCACCAGCGCCATGAGTTCTTCCAGACCGATCTGCGCCAACAGAAACTTCATCCGGGCTTTCAGCCGCTTGTTGCGCTCTCCATACCTGTCGAAGACCCGCAGCATGGCTTCTGTGAAGGGGATCAACTGGTCTTCCGGCAAAAACTCATACGCTACCTGCGCCATATGCGGCTGCGCCCCTAAGCCACCGCCGACCAGCACTTTGAAGCCGCGTACTTCCTGCCCGTTTTCCTGTTTTACTTTTGGAATCACGCCGATGTCGTGGATAAAGGTAAAGGCTGAATCCTGTTCGCTGGCGGAGAAGGCTATTTTGAATTTCCTGCCCATCTCCTGGCATACCGGGTTGCGCAGGAAGTAGCGGAACATTTCATGGGCATAGGGCGAGACGTCAAAAGGCTCGTTCGGGTCTACGCCTGCCGAAGCCGAAGCGGTGATATTGCGGACGGTGTTGCCGCAGGCTTCGCGCATGGTGATGTCGTCCTGCTCCAACGTTGCCCAAAGCTCCGGGGTACGGTCCAGGCTCACGAAGTGTATCTGGATGTCTTGCCGGGTGGTAGCGTGCAGGTTGCCGTTAGAATATTCGTCGGCTACGTCGGCGATGCGGCGCAACTGCCGGGTGGTGAGGCGTCCGAAAGGGATTTTGATGCGTACCATCTGTACGCCTGGCTGGCGTTGTCCATAGACGCCCCGCGCCAGGCGCAGACTGCGGAAGCGGTCTTCGTCGATGTTGCCTTCGCGGAAGAGCCTGATCTTTTTTTCCAGTTCTATAATGTCGCGGGCTACGACCGGGTTTTCGATTTCTGTTCTGAAACTTTGCATAAATAAAGTGGGTTTGTAACCATAAAAAAAGCCTTTCCTGCGGGGCAGAAAAGGCTTATGTGCTTCTTATTAATACACTTGCTACGTTTACGTAACAGCGCTATACATCAAAGACATGGATGACGGACCTCTCCTGCGGTACAGGAACAGACAACACCAGAACCAGCACGCACGGCGCTGGGCGGCAGTCAGTTTTTGGTTCGTCTTGGAGCGCTTGCTCACCATGTGATTATTGTTAATAATGGTTGAAAGGCAAAATTAGTCACTACGATTAAAATTTCAAACAAATTGCCTGATTATTATCAAAGTTTCAATATATGCTGTAATCAACGATCAGCTACATCAGGCAAGTTGGGCATCCAGCTTCCTGGCTAACACACTTTTGTTGACAGCACCTACCTGCTTGTCTACGATCTCACCGTTTTTGAACACCAGCAGCGTAGGAATGCTGCGGATACCAAACTTGGCAGAAACGCTGGGGTTGCTGTCTACATCTACTTTGCCGATCACGGCTTTGCCTTCATAATCGTTGGCCAGTTCTTCTACCACCGGCGTGATCATCTTACAAGGTCCGCACCATTCGGCCCAGAAATCCACCAATACAGGTGTTTCTGAGTTCATCACGGTTTCTTCAAAATTATCATCAGTCAATTCTATGGGTTTGCTCATGGGTATATAAATTTTAGTTCTTATGTATATAAATTATAAATAAGGAAAATAGTTTAATGTTTGTACGGGGAAAATAAAATTAGGATACATCCGGCAGCCGTTCCAGCACTTTTTGGATCAGCGCCTCAACAGTTTTCTGCGGCTGTCGGGAGAACTCTCCGGTGATTCGGTTGGCAAGGATGGCGTTGACGCTCAGCACCTCATGTCCCAGCAAGCGGCCAAGCGCGTAGTAACCAGACGTTTCCATCTCAAAGTTGGTCAAAGGCTTCCCGTTGAAGCGGTAGCTTGCCAGCTTTTGCACCAGATGCTGATCCCTGGCAGGCACCCGGATACTTCGTCCCTGGGGCGCATAGAAGCCGGGACAGGTCACGGTGCTGCCTATGATCATATCCTTTCCGATAGCCTGCATTAGCTTTTCAGAAGCGTAGGCGGCATAAGGCGTAAAGGGCAAACTGAGGTGTGTAGCCAATGCCTGCGCGGCCGCCCTCTCTTCGTCCGCAAATGCCTGGTCGGGATAAAACTGCATGAGCGTATCCAGCCCAAAGGCCATGCGGCTCACCAGGTGGCTGTCCAGCGGCACGGATGCCTGCAACGCGCCGGACGTACCGATGCGGATGATGTTGAGCTTTTTGAGCGTAGTTTTTGGCGTGCGGGTGGTCAGGTCTACATTCGCCAATATATCCAGTTCGGTCATCAGTATCTCTACATTATCCGTACCCATCCCGCTGCTGATGGCCATCAGGCGTCTGCCGCCCAGCGTACCGATGTGGGTATGAAACTCACGTCGCTGAATGCGGGTGTCAATGGTATCAAAGTACCGGCTTACGAGCGGGACACGCTCCGGGTCGCCTACTGTCAGGATAATGTCTGTGAGATGCTCCGGGCGCAGCCCCAAGTGGTAGATGGTACCGTCCGGGTTGAGGATCAGGTCGGTTTCGGGGAGTGGGTGAGGCAAAGGGGGTGGAAGTTTAGGGCTTTTTTTATACCATTTTTCTGAAAAATGAACCTTTTTTTACGAATTTATTGCTACAAAATTACCGTAATATTTTTGAAGTTTGTTACCTTGCCACCAACGATTGCTAATTTATGCTTGAAACTTTATTGAAAATTGGTGAGTGGCAAAAAGAAGGAATTTCCGAATGGGATAGATTTCTGGATAAGCCAAAGCCAGCAACAGAAAACAAAAAGGGAGAACCTATTAAAAATTACATTGCAGGAATTGTCTTTGATCTGGATACACAAGATGTGTATCTGAACCGTGATTCATTGAAAGAATACGATGAAGATAAAGACCCAAAGGCATTGAAAGCAATCAAAATTCAAGGCGGAAACAATAAATCCATCTATGCTACAGCGGAACCAAACAAGCTGAACCAAATATTCAAGACATTTTTTGGAAAACCTGACAAAGAAGATACTAATCAAGGTGAGCTATCGGAAGCTATCCATAAAGATTTCTATCAATTCAAGCATACTTTGATTGATGAGCTTGCCAAGCAAGTTTTGTGCCTTCGGCAAACTTTTTTAAATAAAGTTACAAAAGATGATAAAATAGATTTCAAAGCATTTTTTTCATCTCTTGAACTTGGGTCAAATGAAAATCTGGTTTTGGTTTTTGCTCAAATCAAATCTACAGACTTGGGATTCCCGGAACCTTTTCCTATCGCGCAAATTAAAGAATACGAGGACTTTTTGATCGCTAAGTTCTTTGATGTTCCAACGACAACATTACAACAGAAAGAAAAGCTTTGTTATGCTTCCGGCGAGAAAAAACAAGATGTAGGTGAGTTGAATTTGCCGGCACGTTATAGCTTGAATAAGATGTTTGTCACTGAAACCAAAAACTACGCTAGTTTTTTTGATAAGAATGCTTTCTCACTTAATTATCAGATAAGTCTTGAAAACCAGGAAAAACTTGATCTTGCTTCAGATTTCCTGCTGAACCGTTAGGGAGCGCAGAAAAATAAACCTACCCAAAGATAGTGGAAAACATGTAATTTAGCGAGATGGAAACACTATCACCTAATG
>JBBSNI010000074.1:0-17889 GCA_038232695.1 Cytophagales bacterium | reverse complement strand
TTGATGTGGTAGATTATCTTTTGAAGCCGTTTTCCTTTCAGCGATTTGTCAAAGCCATTGCCAAAGTACCCATCCCTGACCACCGCGAGCCAAAGCAAGGCACTACGGTCAATCATCCTCCCAACCGCCAGGTATTGTTTATCAAGTCGGGGTACGAGCATATAAAAATCTGTACGGATGATATACGCTATATAAAATCAGATGCAGACTACAGTGAAATATACGTGCCCCACAAAAAGCACTTGTCCTCTGAACCTCTTCGTTACTGGTTGGAAAATCTTCCTCATCAGTTTGTGAGAATACACAAATCATATATTATCAACAGTTCAAAAATTGAAAGGATTGTGGGTAATCAGGTTTACTTAACTGAAAACACAGTCATTCCGGTAGGAAGAGCTTACAAAGACAGCTTCATTCAGAAGTTTGTCAAATGAACAATTGCTTGATTGTGGATGCTATGCGCGGATCACCAGCTTTCCGTTTTTTTTGGCTTTTCTTGGGCATCCTCGTTCGCCTTTTCCTGCTTCAACTGTTTCTGTAAATCGTGTTTCTGCTTCATGAAAGCCTTATAGGCTTTGGCAGCAGCAGAATCTTTTTCTATAGTGATTTTAATCGTCATGACTTTGTAAATGTTTCGTACCTATTGAATCACCACGGGCAGCACACGATCCATATCCGTCTCGCCATCGCTTATACCCGAGGTAGCTGACTTGATGTCGGGCTGATGTTTGAGGATCACCTGGAAGTTGCCCATAGCGGCTGCCCCGGTCGTCCAGGTAGTCGTCAAGCCCACCGGAAGCCCGTTGTCATCTACGCCAGTCGGGTTGTTATTACCGTAATTGACCGCATCGGCGCGGTTGTCCGTATTTCCATTGCCCGCAGGATCGCTGAACAGCCCGTCAGTCCAGTTGAAAAAGAACATATGTTCTTCCGCCTCGTCCTCAATCTCATCAGTAATATCCTCGGTAGGTTTTGCCAGTTCGTTCAGCACTTCCAGCGACAGGCTGTAAGCTGTATTAACCTGTAGCTTGATCGTATCGTTCTGCACACTGCCGGGACCGTCTCCATCAGCATCCACCGACGAAAAGATGAGGGGCGCTCCGCCACCGGCAGGAACAAAGGTGAGCCTTAGCGTGGTAATTTGTTCCGGCGTCTCTTCTACTACGGGGTCTTCATCATCATTGCAAGCCGAAAAAAAGAAAAGTAGGCCCAGCAAGGCTAACATATATTTTGAATAAGTCATGGTTATTTAGATTTTAGGGATGAAGGGTCAGGAAATTGAGATTTCATCCTCTGATTTGATAAAGAAAGACAGGAAAGTTTATAAATGCAACTTGGTGGCATAAATTATCACCAAAACGCCTGTATTAAAGATATTTATCCAAACAAACAGCCATCTCCTGCTGTAGCTCCCGGGCAGCCTGCTGTGCTTTATCAACAAAATCCTCTCCCTGCCCGGCGTAGATAATACTGCGGGCGGCATTGACCAGTAGACCGCACTGCCTATTCATACCATAACGGGCTACTGCTTCCAGGCTGCCGCCCTGTGCGCCTACGCCTGGCACCAGCAAAAAATGGTCGGGAACGATCCGGCGGATTTCCTCTAAGCGTTCTGCCTGCGTTGCGCCTACCACATACATCATCTCATCGGCTGTGGCCCACTGCTGACTGGTCTTGATCACTTGTTGGAACAAAGCTTCCCCGGTGTCTGACAGCGTCAATTGCTGGAAATCCTGGCTGCCGGTGTTGGAAGTCAGCGCCAGCAAGATCACCCATTTACTATCAAAGCCCAAAAAGGGAGTCACCGAATCGCCCCCCATGTAGGGCGCTACCGTGATGGCATCAAAAGGCATCTGCTCAAAATAAGCGCGGGCATACAGGGCGGCGGTATTGCCTATGTCTCCCCGTTTGGCATCGGCAATGGTGAATAAGTCCGGGGGAATGTATTCCAGGGTTTTTTGCAGACTTTCCAGCCCTTTGGGTCCTAAAGCTTCGTAGAACGCCAGGTTGGGTTTGTAGGCGACACACAGCGTATGGGTTGCATCGATGATCTGCCGGTTGAAGGCAAACACCGGATCGGCTTCCCGTTGCAGATGTGCCGGGATTTTTGCCGGGTCGGTATCCAGCCCTATGCAAAGGAAAGAATCTTTTGTCTGGATTTGGTGGAAGAGTGCTTGTCGGTCCATGCTCAAAGGTAGTGAGTCCGGCGCAAAGCACAACAAAAAAGGGACGCCGTGTTCGCGCCCCTGACAGTCTATCGCAGGTCTACGACTTCAACGCCTTGGTACTGGCTCGTATCAAAGGTAAAAGCGGTGTTACTGACCTCCGCATCAGGATTGAAATCCGTGATTTCATAGGTGTATTGCGTCCCGTTTTTGTCAAAGACTTTCCACTTCTTCAGGGTTTTATCATTTTTATTGATAAACAAGCGGATTTTGAAGAACTGGTTGTCGTTGTTCTCCGGGATCAGATCAATGACGTTGTAAGTAGCACCACCTTCGGTCTGGTCTTCTACATAAAGATATTTGAAGCCCCGTTTGTAGGCATTGAAAATCTGTGTAGGTGAGAGGTCGCCCTGCTCGGGGTTGTAGTTATCAATATTCACTTCATTGACTTCTTCGAAATATGTCCAGACGGTTTCTCCGTCGTTGATAATCTCCTGTCCGCCCATTTTCAGGCGGTACTTATCGTTTTTCACCGTAATTTTTCCTTCGTACGCTTCATTGATAGATTGCGTAGGATTCTCCATAGCATAGGAGAATCCGGAAGTGAAGGCTCCGATTTGCCGGTAGCGATTGCTCATGGCATCCAGGATTTCTTTCGCTTTAGGATCATACTGGGCAAACACCATAGAGGCACCAAGCCAGGCCCAGGCCGCAACGCTCAGGCATATTTTTAAGGTTATACTTCTTTTCATGGTAATGTAATCGCTCATAAGATAGGTTATGTAGCCAAATTGTTCAATAACTGTTCCAAACTGTACTCGTCCGGGATGAGCACTTCCCGCGCTTTGCTGCCCTCAAACGCACCTACCACCCCGGCTGCTTCCAGTTGGTCGATCAGGCGTCCGGCGCGGTTGTAGCCCAGTTTCATCTTGCGCTGTATGAGCGAAGTGCTGCCCTGCTGGTGGTGGACGATCAGGCGCGCAGCGTCGTCAAAAAGCGGATCGCGGTTCTTCAGGTCTACTTCCGTTACGTCGCTGCTGTCGCTCTCGTCGCCTACGTATTCGGGCAGGATATAGGCTGATTCATAACCCCGCTGCGAGCCAATGAAGTCGCAGATGTTTTCTACTTCTGCCGTATCAATATAGGGACATTGCAGGCGCACTAAGTCGGAGTTGACCGACAGCAGGGTATCGCCCATGCCGACAAGCTGCTCGGCGCCGCCGGTATCCAGGATCGTCCGGGAGTCTACTTTAGACGTTACCCGGAAAGAAAGCCGCACGGGAAAGTTGGCTTTGATAATACCAGTGATCACGTTGACGGAAGGGCGTTGGGTTGCTACCACCAGGTGAATGCCAATGGCACGCGCCAGTTGTGCCAGGCGGGCAATGGGCGTTTCTACTTCCTTACCGGCGGTCATCATCAGGTCTGCCAACTCGTCTATGATCAGTACGATGTAAGGCAGAAAGCGGTGTCCCTGGTTAGGATTGAGTTTGCGCTGGACAAACTTCATATTGTACTCCCGCATGTTACGGCAACCGGCATCTTTGAGCAGATCATAGCGGTTGTCCATCTCTATGCATAGAGAATTAAGCGTATAAATAACCTTTTTGGTGTCGGTGATAATAGCTTCGTCGTTGTTGCTGAGCTTGGCCAGGTAATGCCGCTCAATTTTGTTAAATAAGGTTAGCTCTACTTTTTTAGGGTCTACCAGCACAAATTTAAGCTGCGAAGGATGTCGTTTGTAGATCAGCGAAGTCAGCAATACATTCAAGCCTACGGACTTGCCCTGCCCGGTGGCTCCGGCAATCAGGATGTGGGGCATCTTGGCCAGGTCAGCAATGTAAAGCTCATTGGTCACCGTTTTGCCTAGGATGATAGGCAACTCGTGGTTGCTCCGCATAAACTTCTCGGTCGTCACGACAGAGTACATGCTCACTACTTCCCTGTTTTTGTTGGGCACTTCAATACCGATGGTACCTTTGCCGGGAATAGGCGCAATGATGCGGATGCCCAGCGCAGAAAGGCTCAAAGCAATATCATCTTCCAGGTTTTTGATCTTGGAGATTTTGATACCCGCTTCCGGCACAATCTCATACAGGGTCACGGTAGGTCCAATGGTCGCTTTGATAGAAGAAATACCGATCTTGAAGTTGATCAGGGTTTCTACGATCTTGTCTTTGTTGGCTTCCAACTCTTGTTTGGTTACCTGTACCTTTTCGTTGTCGTACCGGCTGAGCAGCCCTGGCTCGGGATAGCGAAACTTGGGTAAGTCCAGGGTAGGATCGTAATTTTCTGCTTTGCTTGCCTTTTTTTCTTCCGATACTTCCTCTAAAAACAAGTCCAGCGGGGGTTCTTCTTCTGCGACAGGCGGTTCTTCTACATCCAGCGGTATATTGTCGGCAGGGGGCGAAATCTTTTCTTCTTTTGGGGGCGTTACCGTAAAATCCAGGGCAGGCGGCTCCTTGGCCGGGTTTGCCGGCGTAAAGGGGTTGGTAGCCAACGAATAGGTTTCTACGGCGGATACAGGTTCCTCCCGGGCGCTCGCTACCCTGGGCTGTCGCTTGAACAGATAAGTGATATTGAAAAAATAAATGACAAAAACGACCAGGGCGAAGCCCAGCAGCAGCAGCGTACCCCAGCCGATCATACTGTACGACAGCACAGCCATCTCGTAGCCGACGCCGCCGCCCAAAAAGCTCCATTCTGCTAAGGCTTCGCGGTGGTAGACCATATAACCCAGCAGCAGGCTGGTCCAGACCAAAAAAAAGGCGACAAACTTAAATGTACGGTAAGGCGGCAGCAAAGCACGATGAAAGACGATCTTGTATCCGGCTACAAACAGCAGGGGAGGGATCAGAAACGAGGCGATGCCAAACCAGCGGTAAATAAAAAGGTAGGAAGACAGCGCGCCTACCAGCCCCAGCCAGTTCTCCGTTTCCAGCCCGGCCATTTTGATGTTGTCTTCCAGGACAGATTCTACCACACTCTGGTCGGCTTTGCCCGTAAAAAGGAAAGCCAGAAAGGCAGTCATCAGGTAGAGCGAAGCGACGATCAGAAAGAAGCCGACGGCCAGGTGCAGCCGCTTGTCTTTGAAAAAGTTAAAAGACCTGCGTTTTTTCTCTGTTTTTTTGGGTTTCTTCTTAGCGGTTGTTTTGTACGTGTTGTGTGCCATCTACCATAGGTTCTTATGTCCAAAAGGATTAACGACCAAAGCTATTAAATCACGTCTACATTATCTACACTCTGACAAAGTTTTCCACAGCGGGTGTTAAAGTGCTCAGGTGTTAAAATATCTGCGGGCAGACGGGGGACGGGAGCCTGTATACCCATCGATAACTAAATCTACTCATTTATAGTTAATAAAGTACCATTGTCTGGGTTAAATACAAAACAGACTCCGGTGAAACCCTGATTTTTTAACCAAACTGTGCTGACAGTGACTATTTTATCTTCGCTATGAAAACAACCCAACTTCCGTTCCTTGTCATTATTATTTACTTTCTGTTTTCTTCGTGCGCCCGCAACCCGGTCACCGGCAAGCGCGACCTGATGCTCATGTCCAAAAGCCAGGAGATCGCGATGGGCAAGCAGTCGGACCCGGAAATTGTTAGCTTTTTCGGGAAGTATGAGGACGAAAAGCTACAGCAGTTTATCCAGCAAAAAGGAAAGGCTATGGCCAAGATCTCCCACCGGCCCGATCTGCCCTACGAGTTTAAGATTGTAGACTCACCCGTCGTTAACGCCTTCGCTGTGCCGGGAGGTTACGTCTACTTCACCCGTGGTATCATGGCTCACTTCAACAATGAAGCGGAATTTGCCGGGGTGCTGGGTCACGAAATCGGACATATCACCGCCCGGCACTCAGCCAAGCAGTACAGCAAAGCCATGCTTGCCCAGGTAGGACTGGTAGCAGGTATGGTCATTTCCCCGGAGTTCCGGCAGTTTGCCGACCTGGCCAACACCGGCGTGAGCCTGCTCTTTCTCAAGTTTGGCCGCGATGCCGAGGAGCAGTCCGACCGTATCGGGGTACAGTATTCTACGCTGATTGGCTACGATGCGCAGGAAATGGCAGGCTTTTTCCATACCCTGGAACGTCTGCAACAACAAAGCGGTAGTCAGGCAGTCCCCACCTTTCTCTCAACCCACCCTGATCCTAAAGACCGTTACACCAACGTTACGGAGTGGGCGGATAAATGGCAGAAAAAGCTTAATGTGACGGATCCTGAAGTCAACAGAGACAGTTACCTCAAAATGATTGATGGGATCGTTTACGGGGAAGACCCCCGCCAAGGCTACGTGGAAAATAATATTTTTTACCATCCGGTGATGAAGTTTCAGTTTCCTATTCCGCAAAACTGGACCTTTCAGAATACGCCCGCCCAGGTGCAGATGGCTCAGAAAGACGGCAAAGCGGTGATGGCACTACAGTTGGCACAAGGAAGTTCGTTGCAGGAAGCCGCCCAAAAGATGCTTTCGGCCAACAACCTGGTAGCGGTTCAATCAGAGGAAGTGAATCTGAACGGGTTTCCGGCCATAGCCGTCGTCGCCGACCAACAACAGCAACAGCAGATGCAACAACAAGGACAGCAAAATCCGGCCATACGGGTACTATCTTACTTTATCCAGGATCAGAATACGATCTATACTTTCCTGGGCTATGCTACGCAGCAGGATTTTCAATCCTACTATCCTACATTCAACTCCGTCATCGGCAACTTCCGTAAGCTGACCGATCAAACCAAAATAGACCGCAAGCCCGACCGCATACGCATCAAGACCGTCAGGCAGGACGGAACCCTGCAACAGGCCTTGCAACAGTATCAGGTCAGCAGCGATAAGCTCAACGAACTGGCGCTGCTCAATGGCATGGAACTTACGGCGCAGGTCCAGCGGGGGTCGCTAATCAAGGTAATAGAACGGGGCAATGAAGGTTTTTCCAGCCGGTAAATAGTCAAAGATGTTTCACATCAAATAAGTGTCCCATGAGGTGCTGTTTGGTGTGCATATAGCCTAGGTTCTCCTCGTGAGGCTTTATTTCCAGGGGAATTCTTTCGGTCACCTGTATGCCTGCGGCTTTTAGCCCTTCAATCTTATCCGGGTTGTTGGTCATGAGCAGAATATCATGGATGTGCAGGTCTTTGAGCATAAGCGCGGCAATGTTGTAGTCTCTTTCGTCTACTTCAAAGCCCAAATGGACGTTGGCTTCTGCCGTATTCATACCCTGGTCTTGCAGGTTGTAAGCTTTCATCTTGTTGATCAGCCCAATGCCGCGTCCTTCCTGCCGGAGGTATACCACCACACCGCCTTTTTCGCCAATCGTTTTTAAGGATAGCTCCAGTTGTTCGCCGCAGTCGCACTTCAGGGAGCCGAAGATGTCGCCGGTCATACATTCGGAGTGGATACGCACCAGTACGGGCCGGGTCGTATCTGTCTTGTCGCTGACCAAAGCCAGGTGGGGCATAGGATGGTCAGAATCACTGGCGTAAGCCACCACTTGAAAGGTACCAAACTGGGTAGGCAGGAGGGTTTCAGCTTGTCTTTGTATTGCTTGCATGTGTTTGTAAAATAAACCTTCAAATTAACAGAATAAGTTTGAAAATTCAGGTATTCTTTCAATTTTGTGTCCAGAAGCTGGAAGACCGAAGACCGAAGTTTATGTCTTCCGACTCCGGTCTTCCGTCTTCTAACTCCTAACCTTTTCATCTTATGCCATCCAACATAGTCGTTATAGGCAGTTCCAACGTAGATATGATCGCAAAAGTTGAGCATTTGCCCAAACCGGGCGAAACGGTAGGCGGCGCGGTCTTCTCCCAGGCTTTTGGCGGCAAGGGCGCCAACCAGGCGGTCGCTGCCCAACGCGCCGGAGGGGCAGTAAGTTTTATAAGCTGCCTGGGCAACGATATGCTGGGGCGCAGTATGCAGCAGGCACTCAGTGGCGAAGGGATGCTGATGGACCATGTGTGGCTGGAGGACAAAGTCCCTACCGGCACGGCCCTGATCCTGGTAGAAGAAAGCGGGGAGAACTGCATCGCCGTAGCCCCTGGCGCCAACCACCAACTCACTCCCGCCCGCATCGACGAAGCCCGGATCGCTATTGCCGGGGCAGAACTGATCTTGCTACAAATGGAAATACCGCTGGATACGGTCACCTATGTGCTGGAACTGGCCGGCAGCCTGGGCAAAAAAGTGCTCCTCAACCCGGCACCTGCCCAAAAGATAGAGCCCCACCTGCTCAAACGCCTGCATATCCTGGTGATGAACGAGACGGAGACGGAGATCATGACCGGCATGAAAGCCAGTACCCAAGAGGAAATAGCTTCGGCGGCAGAAACGCTTATCAAAAACGGCACTGAAGTCGTGGTCATTACGCTGGGTGCGCGCGGCGCTTATTATGCTACCCGGCGGGAGCAGCAATGGATAAAGGCTTACCCTGTGAAGCCGGTAGATACCACCGCTGCCGGCGATGTTTTCTGCGGCGCCCTGGCTGCTGCCCTCTATCACGACAAAAAGCTGGCGGATGCTATGAAGTTTGCCAGCGCCGCCGCCGCCCTCTCTACCACCCGATTAGGCGCCCAACCCTCCGCCCCCACGGAGCAGGAAATCAGAAAGTTTTTGAGCGAACAAGAGTTTTGAAGGTGTTAATGTGTTATGGTGTTATGGTGCGAAGGTGCTATCGTTATTCCTGGCGCGCTCCAACAACGCGAAGAACAAATCCCTTAACTCATATCTTTGAACGCGCGCCAGGTTGGAGGCATTATATTGCATAGTTTTTTATTTCTATACCATTTTTCAGTATCTCTGCGACCACAGGATTAGCAATTTGAAAATCTGTCTTACTGAAAGGATGCGGTTCTATCAATAAGTTATCATCTGTACGCATGTGCAGTAGTTCGATTTGCCTGTCGATGATGTCGTCTACTGATGCAAAGATAATGGCTAAATCTATGTCGCTATCTGCGTGATGGGTACCTTTGGCATACGAGCCGAAAAGAATCGCATGCTCGATAGGATATTTGTGGCTTACAAAAGCAATATATCCTTTTGCCATTTTTATACCTTCGTTTTTATCCGTGCGCTTAGTTGTTTGATATTGGCTATCCATTGGGCGGTATAGGCAGGCGTACATTTTCTATAAAATGCTTGTTTATAGCTATCACACCTTGCGTTCAGGTTAATTGATGATTTTCTACATCTATTTTGCCATGTTCCATGCTCCGAAAATAAGAAAGTTTTCTCAAAGAACTATGGTCATCTTCTATTGGTAATTTAGCCCGTTGATTTATCTGGTCATAGCGGAGGCTACAACCTACTACCCAGCGGGTCCACTGATTAGTATTTGTCCAGCGATTACTACAAATGGTAAAAGCTTATTGCGCAGATTATTTTCTTTACCCACAAAATAGGAACAACTTATACCCTTCATGACCGGGCGGACGCCCTATGCTGTTTTAGGTCGTAGCGGACGCTACGACCAGTTGGTTGCTTATGCAGTTGGTTGCTTATGCCTTTTTTGATCATTTTCCGACAGTGGCTCGTTATCATCCTAAACCTGAACTTTATGCGGCTTGATTAGGTGTATTTTTCAACGATCTTTGCCAAAACTCATGTCATCACAAGACAAACGCCTGCTTCCAGCCAGACTATCGCCATAAATCTGCCAAAACTTCGCTTATGTCACGCCCGGCTCTCGACGAGGTCAAGGCACGCCCTCGTCGAGAACATGACAGGACACTGTACAGTATCACGCCAGGAAGTCGATCAGTATCACGCCAGAAATACGTACAGTATCTTGCCAGGAAATCGTGCAGTATCCTGGCAAGCTACCGTGCAGTATCCTGGCAAGGCAAACCAATTGGCGCGAAGCTCTGTCGCCTACAAGCTTGCGTCAGGGTAGAGGGGAATTTATGATGCTTTCTTCGCTCCGCTCCTTAGGATCGTTTGTAATCAATCCTTCAGCGCAGCTACACCAAGCATAGCGCGCACCTCATGGGCGATGGCATCGGCATCATACCCACATTCGTGGTGCAACTCGGGTTGTTCGCCATGCTCAATGACTTTGTCAGGAATGCCCAGTCTTTTTACCGCTACGCTGTAGCCATTGTCTGCCATAAATTCCAGCACGGCACTACCAAACCCGCCCATCAGGCAGCCATCTTCTACGGTGATCACCTTATCAAAACGGGTAAATACTTCATGGAGCAGAGCCTCGTCCAGCGGCTTGACAAAGCGCATGTCGTAGTGGGCAGGATGCAAGCCTTCTTCTTCTAACACCTGGCAGGCTTCTATGGCGTAGTTGCCTACATGCCCGATCGTCAGGATGGCTACTTCTTCTCCTTCCTGTATCAGGATGCCCTTGCCTACCGGGATGTCTTCCAGCGGGGTACGCCACGCTGGCATCACACCCTGCCCACGCGGATAGCGGATAGAGAAAGGACCTTCGCGGTACAGGGTAGCCGTATACATCAGGTTGCGCAGCGCAGCTTCGTTCATAGGCGCCGACACCACCATGTTAGGAATGCAGCGCATGTAGGCCAGATCATACGCACCGTGGTGAGTAGGTCCGTCTGCCCCGGCAAGACCTGCGCGGTCCAGGCAGAAGATCACCGGCAGCTTCTGGATGCATACATCGTGGATCACCTGGTCGTAAGCCCGTTGCATAAAGGTGCTGTAGATATTGCAGAAAGGGATAAGCCCCTGGGTAGCCAGTCCGGCAGAGAAGGTAACGGCGTGTTGTTCGGCGATGCCTACATCAAAAGCCCGGTCGGGCATCGCCTGCATCATGATATTCATAGAGGAGCCGGAGGGCATGGCAGGCGTGATGCCTACGATCTTATCGTTCTGTTCGGCAAGTTCTACCAGTGTATGCCCGAACACCTGCTGGTATTTGGGAGGCTGGGGCGTGTCAAATATCTTTTTGCGTATCTCGCCGGTCAGCTTATCAAACTTACCCGGTGCGTGCCACTTGGTCTGATCTTTTTCTGCTAAAGAGAATCCTTTTCCCTTTACTGTGATGCAGTGCAGTATCTTAGGTCCGGGTATCTTCTTCAAATCGTTCATCACACTCACCAGGTGGTTGACATCGTGACCGTCTACCGGGCCGAAGTAGCGCAGGTTAAGTGACTCAAACAGGTTACTGTTTTTCAGCAGAAAGGCTTTGATGCTGGTTTCCAGCTTGGAGACTACCTCCTGGGCGCTTTTGCCGAAGGTGCTGATCTTACCCAGCAGCTTCCATACATCTTCCCTGACCTTGTTATAGGTCTGGGAAGTAGTAATATCGGTCAGGTAATCTTTCAGGGCACCTACGTTGGGGTCTATAGACATGCAGTTGTCGTTGAGAACGATCAGCAGGTTGGTATCGGCTACGCCCGCATGGTTCATGGCTTCAAAGGCAATACCCCCGGTCAGCGCCCCATCGCCAATGATAGCAATATGCTGCTTGTCGTGGATGCCCTGGTATTGGGAAGCGACCGCCATGCCCAACGCTGCCGAGATAGAAGTGGAGGAGTGCCCGACACCGAAGGTATCATAATCGCTTTCGCTGCGCTTGGGGAAGCCGGAGATGCCGCGGTACATGCGGTTGGTATGGAATACATCGCGGCGGCCGGTGAGGATTTTGTGTCCGTAAGCCTGGTGACCCACATCCCAGACCAACTGGTCATACGGTGTATTAAAAACGTGGTGCAGCGCAATGGTCAGCTCTACCACGCCCAGGCTTGCGCCAAAATGGCCGCCATAGACCGAGACATTATCAATAATAAATTGCCTGAGTTCTTCGGAGAGTTGTACAAGCTGGACAGCATCTAAGGGTTTCAGATCTGAAGGGTCGTTGATCCGGGAAAGCAACGGGCCGGGTTTAATGAACATAAGTATCTTAACTTGGATTTCTCTTTGAGAAACTATTACACTTTCTGAATGTTTAATAAAGCTAGAAGCCGGAAGACCGGAGTCAGAAGAAAAACTTCTGTCTCCCGGCTTCTAACTTCCAGCTTTATAATGACAACAAAACTAAAAAAATTCAATACCCGCCTAACATTGATGTATTTTGAGCTTTGAGATCAAACTGCCCCTCTTTGAGGGGCCTTTCGACCTGCTGCTGTTTTTTATTGAGCGCGACGAACTGGACATACATGATATTCCTATCTCCAAAATTACCGGCGACTTTTTGAGTTATCTCTATGCGCTGGAGCAGATGAACATTGAAGTAGCCAGCGAGTTCATACTGGTAGCCGCTACCCTGATGCGTATCAAAGCCAAGATGCTGCTGCCCCGCCCGGTGTACGACGAAGAAGGGCAGGAAGTAGACCCGCGTGAAGAACTCATCAGGCATCTGCTTGAGTACAAAAAATACAAGTCGGTGATTGGAGAACTGGCAGCGATGGAGGAAGACCGTTCTATGCAGCACGAGCGGGGCAACCTGGTAGCAGAACTAAAGAAATTGTCCGAAGCCAGCCATGTAGAAACGGAACTGCAGGACGTTGATTTATACAAACTGCTGAAAGTATTTGAAAAAGCAACGCAGAAATATGTCGGCAGGCAGCAGATCAAGCCCCATGCGGTCGTACAGTACCCGTATACGGTAGAGGGACAGAAAGCGTATCTCAAAAACTTGTTAGCGGAAAAAGATCAGGTATCTTTTATCAGCCTGATAGAAGCAGACCCTGTGAGAATAGCAGTCATTTTTAATTTTTTAGCGGTGCTGGAGCTATTACAACTCAACGAAATCCGTATATGGATAGAGAAGGGTTTTAACAACTTCCACATAACCCATAATAACGGCAGACGGAGCGATGGAAATTAATTCCAAAGAGATTTTTAAGACGCTTAACCCCAACAAGATATGGATCCCTGTATTGATTGGGCTGGCTATCGTATTCTATCTGTTCTACAGCGACCCCGACCTGACCGCCGACAAGCTCGCCCTGATTTTCGATGCGGCGACTATCCCTCTTTTGCTAGCGATCCTGGTCATTCTGGCGCGCGACGCAGGCTATGTCTACCGTATCAAAACCATTACCGGCAACAAGCTCACCTGGCTGAGCAGCATCTATGTGATCATCTTCTGGGAGTTTGCCTCTGCCGTGACACCCTCGGTAGTAGGCGGCACCTCCGTGGTAGTGTTTATCCTGATGAAAGAAGGCATCAGGCTGGGCAAAGCGCTGGCGTATGTGATGCTGACGGCTATTCTGGACAACCTGTTTTTCGTATTGGTAGCGCCCCTGGTTTTGTTGTATTCCCACGAAGAACTCTTTCCCAACGACAGGAGTATGGAGCTTGCGCTGGGCAACAGCCTTCAGGTGCTTTTTATCATCAGCTACGTGCTGATCGCTGCCTATACTTTCCTCATGTTCTATGCGATCTTTATCCGTCCCAGGGGGTTTAAGTGGTTATTGTTAAAAGTAACCACGATAGGCTTTCTGAAGCGGTGGCGGTATGCGGCGTTGGATCATGGCAATGAGATCATTCAGGCGTCGCAGGAGCTTAAAGGGAAAGATACCCGCTATTGGGTAAAAATCTCTTTAGCTACCTTGTTTGTCTGGTCTGCCCGCTATGTGATGCTCAACTGCCTGATCGCTGCCTTTACCCACGTAAGCCTGAGCGAGCATCTGCTGATCTTTTCCCGCAACCTGATGATGTGGATCACCATGCTGATCTCCCCTACGCCCGGAAGCAGCGGTACGGCAGAGTTTTTCTTCTCCCAGTTCTTCCACCAGTTCTTAGGCGATTATACCTTCGTTACCAACATCCTGTGGCGTATGCTTTCTTACTACCCTTACCTGATCCTGGGCGCCATCTTCCTGCCCAAATGGATCCGGCGGGTGTTCTTTGTCAAAAAAGATACAGAGGCGGTTAGGAATTAATGCTGTTGTAAGAGATATGCAATACACAAATTACGATTTCCCTCCAGATCATAAAAACCCCACATTCTCAGTAAATGACATCAGCATAATTTTATGGAAAGAAATGCAAACTTGATTAAATTGAAAGCGAAAATATGGTACTTAAATAACTTTTGACAAAATGACAGCAGTTATCGGTGTTCTAAATAAGCAAGCTATTGCTGTTGCAGCAGACAGCGCAGTAACAATTGGCAGTTCTAAATACAACGAGCTTTTGATTGATAATCTAAAAGATTCCGATGGAAAACTATCTGACAATATTCGAAATATTGATACAAATAATTTAATCATTAGTGGTCTAATTCCCCGGGGCTCTGCCCCGGAAAGATGGGTCCAGGGTTCTACCCTGGGGTTTAATACCTTTTATTCAAAGAGTACGTTATTCAAATGCAGAAGGTTCAACAGAACAATTATATAAATCCGCTTATGAACGCTGTAGCTAACTTGTCTAAGGAGGATTTAGCTGAAATGGCGGAAAGTTTAATATACTTGACTTATTTAAAACGACGTATTACATTTGCTGAAGAAAGTGTTGGAGGCCCCGTAGATGTTGCTCTAATTTCCAGAGGCGATGGCTTTATATGGATGAAAAGAAAGCATTATTTTAAACCAGAGCTTAATCATCATTTTTTTGCCAACTATTTAAAAAATCAACAGCTATGAAAACAAACCCTCTAGGCAGCAATCCGCTATTGCAAAAGAACAAAATAATCTTTCAACCTGATATACTCTCTCAATTTAAGGAGCCTCAAAAGCCTAATCAAGAAATTAGACCTGCTATGGACACAGCTACTATATCCGCCATTATCTCAGATAGGTTGATTGAGCTTGTGAAAAAAGATTTAAAGAAGAAAAAATAAATTATAAAAACCCTACATCCTCGGTAAATGACATGCGCATCAGGCTGTCTAAGGCTTTTTCTACGGGCAGGTTTTCAAACAGCACCCGGTAAAGCATCCGCGTAATGGGAGCCGTTACCTCATAATAATCCGCCAACTGTTTGACAATGCGGGTGGTGTTGACCCCTTCTGCCAACTCTTCCATGTCCTGCATGATCTCCGGCAGGGTCTCGCCCTGCGCCAGGCGGTAGCCTACCGTATAGTTGCGGCTGAACTTGCTCGAGCAGGTAGCCACCAGGTCGCCGACGCCTGCCAGCCCGATAAAGGCTTCAGTATTGCCACCCAGGGCTTTGCCCAGGTAGATCATCTCTACCATGCCCCGGCTGACGAGCAGTGCGCGGGCATTTTCTCCTAGCCCCAGCCCGCTCAGCGCGCCGGAAGCGATAGCAATAATGTTTTTCAACACACCGCACAGCTCTATGCCAATCAGGTCGGCATTGCCGTAGACCTGGAAGCGGTGGGTTCTGAGCAGCTTCTGCCCGACCTCGATGACCTCGTCGAAGTGGCTGGCAACGACCGTAGCGCCGGGCTGCCCTTCGCCCAACTCGCGGGCCAGGTTAGGCCCTGCCAGGCAGCCGATACGCACCACCACGCTCTCCTCGCGGATCACCTCACTCATGGTACGTACACACTCCCTGCTGAGAGGCTCCTGGGCGCCTTCTTTGATGTCCAGCCCTTTGGTGCCGTGGATCAGGATGTGGTAAGGATGCAGAAAGGGCGACAAGTCCATGATGGTTTCCCGGAAGCCGGAGGAGGAGACAATCGGAAAGATGACTGTGCACTGCTCTGCCAGGTATGCCAGGTCGTTGGTCGGCGTTACCCGCGGATGGAGTGCGTAGTCCGACTGTCTGCGGGTAACTGCCATTTCTTCTACTACTTCCGGACGGCGGGCATACAAGAGTACGGAGGTGTTTTCCGCTAAAATATTGGCCACGACGGTGCCAAAGCTGCCGGCGCCTACCACGCCTACCTGTTTATACATAGGATAAAGTTTTAAGCTGCTGGCTGACGATTTTGTCCAGATGGTATCCTTCCAGCCGGTTGTGGTAATAGTACAACAGGTTCAGGTCGCCGGTAATGATGTTGCCTTCCGGGTTGAGCAACAGCGGACGCCTGACATGGTACATCCCTACATTGCTGAGGCCGTGCCGTATGACATCGTCCAGGTCCTGACCCAGGTGGACGGCTGTTTTTACTTTACCCAAACGTTGCAACCGGAAAATCTCATCTCTGACTGCCTGGCACACCTGCCGGAAATGCTCATATAATATCACCTGGTCTTCTTCAGGCACGCGCAGAAAGTTATATAAGTCCAGGGAAGGATGGCGTTGGCGAAGCATCTGGAAAGCTACGAAGGCAATCAGGTGGCTGGAAAACACCCGGTTGTTCTGGTAATAAGATTTCAGGATGGCTTCGCCCAGCATCCGTGTATATTCTGCTTCGCGCTGCTTGTCTTGCGTCACTTTGCCGCCGCTGCAAAAGTATTCGCGCACCCTAATAGGTTTGCCGTGCTTGTCCAGGCTGCGCCCTTCCTCATCCACCGGGTTGCCCAGCAAGTCCATGCCTCTGCCAAAACTCACCGAAATGTCAGAGCCTTTGGTGAAAAACTTAATAAGGAACTTGATGATCTTATAAGAGGTAGCGTAAGCGTCGGTTTCTACATAGTAACGTTCCTGCCCTTCCCGTTCCAGATGGTTGTGGATCAGGCTGGGGGCTTCCAGCACAAAATGATAGTTGAGCACCACCGGCACCACGAATATCTTCTCCGCAGGCTCCCCGGTTTGCTCGCTGTGCGCATAGTGGATACGCTGCGCCTCCATCGCCGTTCCCAGCAGCCCTAACTTCAATTTATCTTCCAGGCTTCCGGAGCGTGAGCGGGTGCCGCCCGGAAAGAACAGGCTGGGGATACCCTGTTGCAAGGCCTGGCAGGAATACGCTTTCAGGGTCTCTATATAGATCTTGTTCTTCTTGCGTCTGTCTACCTTGTAAGCACCCAGGCTGTTCATAAAGTAAGCAAAGATACCGATGTTGAACAGGTTAAGCCCGGCGCCGTAGATAAAAGGCGGCAGCCCCAGTTCATGGATCACCCAGCCGATCAGGATAGAGTCCAGGTTGCTGAAGTGGGTAGGCACCATCACGATCGTGCCTTGTTGGGCCAGGCTGCGCAGGTGGTCGGTTTCTCCTACCAGATGAATCTTGTCGCGCAGGGAGTAGCGGGTGCTGAACAGGGAGCGAAAGCCCTTGACGCGGGCAGCGTTCAGCAGGCGCGAAAAGCCGAAGGTCACCACTCGCCGGGCAAAACGGTAGTAAGAAGGTCTGAACTTGCTGGCGATCTCCTGCGCATAGCGGCTGGTGATGTCATGCAGGATACTTTGCGCCTCCTGCCGCCGGGCAGTTTCATCGGCGTGCTGTGCTGACAAATCTACCAGCCTGGCTTTCACCTTTTTCCAGAAAGCTTCCTCATCGTCCGGGTCTACCGCCCAACGGTTCTGACGGATGCGCATCCTTTCCTGGTACAAGGTTGTTTCCAGCACATCAATCAAGGCTTCTGTCGTAGTGGCTTCTTCATTGACACGGGTAACAGCTCCCTGCACGACGGCTTCTAAGAACTGCTTCTGGTTTTTGCTAAGCTGCACGACGGGCCACTGCTTCCGTTTGGGCAGGATGGGCTTATAAACGGTATTGCTTGCTTTGATCTCCTGAGTAAGTTTCATGCTTAGAAAAACAACTATACTGGCGACCGCTTGTTTATACAGGTTGATCAGGGTATTTGGAGCGTAAGTTTTAAGGCAATATTCAAGGTAAAGAATTACAAAGAGCCAGAGCCGTACCAGCATACGATCAGGTCCATGACTTTGAGCAGGTCTGTGAGCCACAGACCTGGGGAGAAGAGGGTCCCCAAACCCAAGGTCTGTGGCTCACAGACCT
>JBBSNI010000073.1:0-17902 GCA_038232695.1 Cytophagales bacterium | reverse complement strand
GGCGATGCCCTGCACGTTGCGGTTGCCAACAGAGAATATAGCAGGCAGCGCACCGGCTGTGTCGACAAAAGGATTATCCTGAGGAATACTGCCATCAGGACGGATACGGAAGACTTTGCCGGTCGCTTTTCCCAAGTCCTGGGAATCCATGTCTTTGCCCATATCGCCGATGGTGAAGTAGAGCAATCCTTTTGTGTCGAACAGAAAGCGGCAGCCCCAGCGGTTGCCATTCACGACCATCAGGGAGTCGGGTACTTCAAACAAAGTCTGCTCCTCAGTCCACTGATGGTCTTTGATCTTACCGCGCACAATTTTGGTCAGGGCGGGTGCTTTCTTGTCCTGTAGGTCGCCGTTGGTATGGCTAAAGGCCAGGTATATCCATCCGTTGTCCGGATAGGCAGGGTCCAGGGCAATATCCATGTAGCCCCCGGTGCTGCTTTGGGTATAAGTGGCCGGTACCCCCTGGATAGGCTGCGGGTCCAGCGTATCGTTGACCAGCCAGCGCAGCTTGCCTTCTTTCTCCGACACCAGTGCACGGCGTTCGTCAACAAACTCAATGCCCCAGGGGGTATGCAGCCCTTCGGTCACCACTTCTACTTTCAGGGTATAATCCTGCGTAGTAATTTGGGCGGGAATAGGACGAACAGCGTCCGGCGGCGTCTCCTGGGCTGCCACGATAAAGTCTGTCACCGCCCCGATCTGCTCATCTGACAATACCGTATGCCAGGCAGCCATTTCTGTTGAAGGAATGCCGAACTTGATATTGCGAAAGATAGCGCCACGACCTCTGCCGTAAGTCCAGTCGGTTTTGATAAGTTTGGTGGCTGAATTGCCTTCCAGCCGGGCACCGTGACAACCGGCGCAGTAGCTTTTGTAAAGCTGTTCCCCTTCCGGAGCGGCTGCCTCCGGAGCGGCTCCTTCCTGACCATATAAAAAGCCGGTGATAAAAACCAAGGGCAGGCAGCATATCCAGAATAATCTCATCCTATTGTTTTTTTAACTTTAAACATATTTCCATCTCGTTTCCTTTATTGCAGAAACCGGTAAGACAACCCCGCCAGAGCAGCGCCCACCACCGGCCCAAGCGTTGGAATCCAGGCATAAGACCAGTCGCTGTTTCTTTTCTGAGCAATAGGCAGCAGTGCGTGCATCAGGCGGGGCATCAGGTCGCGGGCGGGGTTGATGGCGTAGCCGGTGGTGCCGCCCAACGACAAGCCGATAGCAAACACCAGCAAACCGACGGGCAGTGCGCCCAAAGCGCCCAACCCAAACTCCGTTTGTGTCAGCTCCGGCGCTTTGATACCTGGTTCGGCAATGTAGAGTACGGCAAAGACGAGCACAAAGGTACCCACCACCTCGGAAAAGAAATTATTAGCATAACTGCGAATCGCCGGTATGGTTGCAAAAATAGCCAGCTTGTCGTTTGGGTCGGTAGCGAGGCGAAGGTGCTGCCGGTAAAACACCCACACCAGCGTAGCGCCTATAGCCGCCCCCAACAGTTGGGCAGTAATATATACGGGTACGTTGGCCCACTCAAAGGCGCCAGCCATCGCCAGTCCGAGCGTGACGGCAGGGTTGAGGTGTGCGCCGCTGTAATCGGCTACGGCAAACACGGCTACAAAGACAGCCATACCCCAGCCAAAGGTAATCACAATCCAGCCGCTGCCGTTGCCTTTGGTCTGAGGGAGTACCACGTTGGACACTACGCCATTGCCCAACAGGATCAGCAAAGCGGTACCGACCAACTCGGCAGTGAAGTTAGACATAGTAGTAGGTTGTTGATTTGTTAGGAAGTAAAAACCGAATAAACATTTTCCGGTCAATTAAGTGCGTTATTTATAATCTCGTCAAACCAGCCATATCACCGGTACGGAAGTATGGATCGATGGCGGAGAATCGCTGCTGAAAGCCTAAGATTCGGCAACCTGAACTTCAGGAAAAGTTTGAGTCCGCTGCTCTTCGGAATTTATATACTGGTCAATAGGCTTCAACTGTAGATCTGGTGCAATGCCTATTTTCAAACACACCTCAATTAGCTTTTTAAATGTAAAGTTAGTCTCGCCATTTAATATTTGAGAGATATACCCTTTACTGTATCCAAGTTTCGCAGCCAACTGAGACTGATTTAAACCCTCTTTGTTCATATACTCATGAACTTTCCTAAATAACTCGTTTTGAAAATTTTCCAGCCAGTATTCCTCGGTTTGAAATAATTCACTTTTGGTTTTCATTGAATCTCCGAAATTTTCTTAATTTCAAATATAGTCATTTGTTTAGTTATAACTAAATTTGTTTATAAAAAGCTGGTTCTACAATGAATTGTTTTTTATATGAGCAGGTTTGACAAAAAGAAAAACCTTCTTTACAAAAGAAGGTTTTCTCGTTTAAAACAGGTGTATGAATATATTATTTGTGTTATGCATCAGTATATACATCTCACAGACGAAAGGTAACCCCCGCCTTTATAATTTTTAAATGTCGCTTAGGATTTCGGCGGCCTCATCTGCTAATTTTCCTTCCGTCGCCCTGACTTTGGCAAGATGCTTTTTAGCTTCTTCTGTATGGCTTAATTTCAGATAGCTCAAACCCAGGTACCAGTGAGAAGCCTGTAGAAAAGGGTTGTCTTCTGATTGTATGACGGTCTGAAAATCTGTGGCTGCTTTTTCCGGCTGGTTGTTGCCCAGGTAGCAGACGCCCCGATAAAAGGTAAGCCCTGCGTTTTCAGGTTCCTGGCTGATCAAACGGTCGAAGACAGTGATAGCCTGGGCGTACTGACCGGCTTCGTAGAATTGCATAGCTTCTCCTGCTTGTTGCCCGGAAGCTGACCGCTGGACAGGCGCAATGATATTGGGGTAAGGCTCAAAATAGGCGGTAAACAAGGTTTCAGGGCTGCGATTTTCATACTCCAAATAATAAGTTAGCCCTGCACCTGCCATGATCAGTACAGTGGCAGCAATAGCCAGGTACGTGGGCAGTTTACTTTTTGGCTTTTTAGCATCAGACCGGATCAGGTCTTGTTTAAGTCCCTGCAAAAAGTAGTACTCCATACCCTTCTGTACATCGCGGTGCAAATGCACACTTTCTGCCAGGGCTACATTTTCGCGCATACGCTGCTCAAAATCCGCAAGTTCCCCGGCTTCCATCTGCTCATTGACGTACTGGTCTATCTGGTCTCTTCGAGATTCTCCTGGTTTGCTCATCTAAAAATCGTCTCCGCTAAATTTTTCTTTTACCATGTTCTTCAGGTTGGTCAGGCACCGGAGCTTTTGTGTTTTGGCTACATTTTCATTCTTGTAGTTCATTGCCTTGGCGATGGCCTGCATCGTAAACCCTTTGAAATAAAAAAGTTGGAGAATAGTTTTACAAGGTTCGCCAATGGTATTCATCAGTTTGGCTACAAATCTTTGACGGTCGTTTTCAGCAAAACTATCTACCGGCTCTGCCCGCAGGTTTTCAACGATCTGCAATTCATCCTGGTGGAATAGAATGGGTTTCTGTAATTTCTTTCTGACAACATTTTTACCAATTGCATAAAGATATGTTTTCAGCGAGCTGGTCAGATGCTCCAGCTTACCTTTGGTGATGTTGTTGTACAGACACACCACCGCATCCTGAAAAGCATCAGCCGCACTGGCTTCGTCAATTTTATAGTTGATCTGCGCCCAGTGGATAAAACCGTTTTTATGAAGCTGGTACACCTGCACCATGCTCTTTTCGTCGCCGCTCCTGATCTGCTCTATGAGTTGCTGGTCTTTGGTATAAGTTTCCTGCACGTTGGCTGTAGTCATTAAATCTTTCAAGTTAAAGATTTATTCTTTTTCCTGAAACAGGAGAGCCCCAAATTGTAAGATAGCTTTAAAATATATCATCTTCGCTGATCTCCAGGGTATCCTGCATCATCAGTGAATCTACTTCTTCTGTTTGTTCATCTTTATACTGGTTGCAGTCGATCTCTATAGAAAGATGGGTAGCAGGTCTGGAGAAAGGTTTTTTCTCATAATCGAGCCGGTCGTCGGCATATATTTTTTTCATGTATTCAACCCAGACCGGCATCGCCATACGGGCGCCCTGCCCCAGGGCAAGCGTCTTGAAGTGAACACTCCGGTTGTCGCCGCCTACCCACACGCCGGAAACCAGGTCTTCGGTTACACCCATAAACCAGCCGTCGGAATAGTTCTGGGTAGTACCTGTCTTGGCGCCTATCTCGTTACCGTTTTTCAACTCACCCGGAATACCTGCGCCAGTGCCGCCTGTTTCTTCGGTAGAGCCCCGCAGCATATAGAGCATCAGGTAGGCGGTCTCTTCACTCAGCGCTTCGCGTGTGTTAGAGGGATGTTCGTATACTGTGTTGCCGTCTTTGTCTTCAATGCGGGTAATAAAGACAGGCTCTGTCCAGGTACCGTGGTTGACAAAGGTGCTGTAGGCGCCTACCATTTCGTAGACAGATACGTCGCCGCCACCGCCCAATGCCAAAGCTGGTACCGCCTCAATAGGGCTTTGTATGCCCATTCTTTTGGCATAATCAACTACGGTAGCAGGTCCTATTCTTTTCATCAAAAAGGCAGTTACCGAGTTGGTAGACCGCGCCATCGCATTACGGATGGTCATACGCTCGCCGGTATATTCTCCTGTAGTGTTTTTAGGCGTATAGGTAGCTTCCTGTCCGTCTTTGTAAATGGAGAAGGTGACAGGTGCATCTACCGCTTCGTAGCAGGGAGAATAGCCATTGTCGATAGCAGCCGTATATACAAAAGGCTTAAAGGTAGAGCCAGGCTGTCTTCTGCCCTGTTTGACATGGTCGTATTTAAAATGCCTGTAGTTGATCCCACCGACCCAGGCTTTGATGTAACCGTTGTGCGGGTCCATAGACATAAACCCGGTGTGCAGGAATTTCTGGTTGTACCGGATAGAGTCCATAGGACTTAGTACCGTGTCTTTTTCATAGGCCTCATTGTCCCAGGTGAAAACTTTTATAGGAACCGGGGTATTCATCACTACGTTAACAGAGTCGTTCCCTTTGCCGTATTTTGCTTCCAGAGCGCGGTAGCGTTTAGACCTTTTAGCAACTGTTTCGATATAACCTTTGATCACATTCCCCTCCTCGTCGCGCCAGGGTTCTTCATTGCCCCAGTGATCATAAAATTTCTTCTGTAGCCCTTTCATATGCGTATTGACGGCTTCTTCGGCATGTTGCTGCATCCGGCTGTCGATGGTGGTATAAATCTTTAGTCCATCTTCGTAGAGGTCGTGGCCGTGTTCGTTGGCCCACTGGAGCAGCCATCGCTCCACGACCGCACGGAAATACCTGGCTGCGCCTTCGTCGTGGCTGTCTACTTTATAATCCAGTGTCATGGGAAGGGCGATGAGGGAGTCGTAGTTATTTTTGGCTACGAAGCCATATTTACGCATCTGGTTGATCACGACGTTGCGCCTGCGCCTGGAGTTTTCCGGGTTGCGTGCCGGATTGTAGTAGGTAGAAGCTTGCAGCATACCGATCAGGGTCGCAGCTTCTTCTACCTTCAGATCGTAGGTAGGCTTATTGAAAAAAGTTTTTGCCGCTACTTTAATCCCGTAAGAGTTGCTGCTAAACCCTGCCGTATTCAGATACATGGCCAGGATCTCTTTTTTGGTATAAAACTTTTCTAATTGCACGGCGACGATCCACTCTTTGGTCTTAATGATGAGCATACGTAAGCCGGGAATTTTCATCAGCGGGCCTTCTTTTTCGCCCGTCCGGGTATTATAGAGGTTTTTAGCAGTTTGCTGCGAAAGGGTACTTCCGCCGCCTTCCAGGTCGCTGGCACCAAAAGTGACTACATATTTGAGGATACCCCAAAGGACACGCGCCGTGCTCTGAAAGTCTATGCCACTGTGTTCGGTGAAACGAATATCTTCAGTAGCAACCAGCGCATTGACCAGGTTAGCAGACAAGTCTTCGTAAGCGACCGGACTTCTGTTTTCCCGGTAATATTTACCCAACTGCACATTGTCGGCAGAATATAGTTCGGAAGATAAGTCGTTTTTAGGGTTTTCCAGGGCTTTCAAGCTGGGCAGACCGCCGTACAAGTCAAACAAGTCTACCCTGACGGAGTAAATATAGACTGGAAAAAGCACAAATAAAGCGATGAAGGCAACCCAAAGCCCTCCGGCGATAAACGTATACAGCTTACTGCGGGACGCCACGGGCTGTTCTTCCCTGGATTCTTGTTCTTGTTCTGACATGTGGTTTGCGTATTAAAATAACTTGATAAAAGTACATCGCCTGATCTTCGGGCTGTTTAGCCTGCTTTTATGCCAGACATACGATGAATGTAGGGCAGTGCGCAAAAATCAGACTAAAGTTCATATAAAAACTAAGCCTGTAAAATTACATGTAATTCTTTTCAAAAAATCGTAGATAATTTTCCACATCCTTGGTTTTATACAGGATGTTCAGATTATCTTCGGTAATAATAAAGTTATCCTGCACATTCTCCCGGATGGTAGTGTGGGGCAGGTCGTTCAAAGGGGACGTTTCACTGTTAAATTGCTGGTAGTAGGTTTTGGCTGCATTCATATCAGGGAAGCCTTCTACCATAATCATAACCCTGCCGTTTTCTAACATCAGGTTGGCAGTGGTTAGTTTTTGACCGGGGAAGTTTTTTTGATTAAAAGCCTCTACCGCCTTGGAGAGCGTCGTGGAAAGATTTTTTACATTTTTGTAGAGAATAATAAACGAATGTTTGGTGTTGGAGACAGGCTGGTACCGGGCGCCTCTTTCGGCAGCGATCTTGTCTTTAAAGTTCCTGGCATTTTCCAGCAAGGTGCTGGCATAATCCAGCAGTTCGCTTTCCGGATACTTGATCGGGAAGTTTTGCAGTGCCAGTTGGTACTGGGCAGCGCTTTCCAGCTTTCCCATGATCAGGATACGCAGCAGGCTCATATTGTCGGCAAAGCTGTTGTCGGGGTACTCCCGGAGGCTGGCGCTGACCATTTTTTCAGCTTTGTTATATTCCCCGTTTTTGTACAGGCTGTACGCCTGTTTGTATATCTTCTTCATCTGCTCGCTGGCCAGGTTGCTCTCCTGCCGGTATTTCGGGTTTTGGAGGATCTTGGCATACAGACTCTGCGGGAACTCTTCGAGCAGTTGGTTTTTGTACCGGGTATAAGCGGGCTCATCGTTGAGTTCTTTGTAGATCAGGTAAAGCTGGTACAGCACTTCGGGCTTGTAATCCGAGGCGGGAAAGCGCGACAACATGGTCTCAAAGGCCTCGGCTGCATTTTGCTTTTCTTTCAGGTCAAAATCATAGATGCCACCCAGCTTGTAATAGGCTTCTTCAATTTGCATCAAGGCTTCCTGCTTCTGCTCTTCGGAGAACGGAATGTCGGCATACAGCACCTGCCTTTGAAGCGAGGTGGCTTCTTCCTGAGATAGTCCTGACTCGTCGACAACCCCCGAAGCTGCGGTGCTGTCCGGCGTATTCTGCGAAAAGTTGGCAGCGATCGTTTTGTCTGACCGCCGCCAGTTGTCTTCCAGCGGCCGGTTGCCCCATCTTCTCACAAAGGTCGTCCGCCCGGTGCTGATGGCCGAAGTGTTGTAAAAATACCAGCTTTGTTTGCTATTGTCTCCTTCCCGGGGCTGTGGCGTGTCAAAGGCATTCTCTACTTCAGGAAAACTGTTGTTCCTGTTATTCTTGCGGGTCTTTTTCCGGGCTGCTTTTTCCTGCACACGTTGGGCTTCTGCTTCCTGCTGTATGATATTGTCTACAAAAGCCTGTAGCTTGGAAGAGTCCATCGCGGCCAGCGCCAGCAGGCTGTCCTGGGTCTGGATGGTAGTAAGTTGCGTGACAAAGTTGTCCAGCACTTTTTGGCGCTGTGCAATTTGCTCATATTCGGGTTCGTCTTCGGGCAACACACTCATGGTACTGTCGTAATAGGCTTTGGCCAGTTCGTATTTGCGGAAATCGCTGTAGTAAATCCTGCCCAGCGCCAGGTAAGCATAGGCCTTCTGTCGGCTGTTGTTCAGGCTGGCCTGTACCGACTGATTATATAGTTCTATGGCCTCTTCCAGGTTGTCCTGTTTCTGTTCAAAAGAAGCCATTTCGTAGTATATCTTGTCCTTGTATTCCAGGTTCTTCTTGTCTTTGAGCAGTTTTTTGAAGTATTTTCTGATCTTTTTGGTGTCTTTTCCTTTGCTCAGATCGTATACCTGTGCCATGTTGAGGCGGGCGTAGAAGTACAGTTCATATTCAGGATTGCTTTTGAGGACCTCCTGATAGTTGCTATAGGCCTGGGCATCATAGCCAAGTTCCTGGTAGATTTGCCCGATGATATAATACACACGGGCTTTTCCTTCATCGTTGTGCAGCAGGGGGGCGGCTACCAGCAGGTTGCCTACCACATTGCTGTAATCACCGTTGAGTTGAGACAAATAAGCGTGTGTCAGGTGCAACTGCGCATTGTTGGCGCGGCTGAGCTTTTCTTTTTTCAGATAATCCGATACGGCAACGGCGTTATTTTGCTCCTGCGATTCAATGAAGGTGCGCATCAGTTTGATCAGTGCCCGGTGCCGGGCCTCATCGCTTTCGCTTTGTGTGTTTACAAATTTGAAGGTTTTTACAGCGTCCGAAAAATTCTGCCGGTAGAGTCTGCATTGTCCGATCAGGATATAGCTATCGTCTGCCCACTGGCTGTTGGGGTGCCGCTCTATGGCCACAGAGGCTTTTTTGATACAATCTTCTATCTGGGTGTTCAGGCTGCTGACCAGGGCTGTGTCTGTTTGCGGAAAAATAGGTAGAATGCGGTTGAAGTTGTTCTGCTGGCTTTCCAATACGGCTTTCTGAATCTCTTCCATGCGCAAATTAGCATAGAAATAGGCATTGTACCGCGCCGTCGTATTATGATAGACGCTGGCCACCATACCATTGCGCTCAGGCGCACAGGCATACAAAAAGAGCAGCAAACAAAGCCCGCACCCTATGTAATATTTGGAAAAAACTTTTACCTTCAAATAATTAATATTTAGATTTATACCAAAGCTAACGACACAGACACAAAATTATGATAGCACACGTGGAGGCAAATATATTTTAATAATTACTTTTGTTTCCATTGCAACCATAAACATTGCGTTTTGAAAACCAGAAAAACATTTTCCAGCCGTCTGACGGCCCGCTACCTCCTGATCGTGCGCAACGAAGAGGACTTTGCCGAGAAATCGACTTTTACCTTCACCTATGCAAAGTTAAGTCTTTTTGTCATTACCGCCTGTATCCTGATGCTGGTTATCAGTTTGTTTCTGGTCAATACTTTACTCAGGCAATGGTTTGACCCCCGTTATCTGCAGGCAGAAGCCGACCGGAAGCTGGTAGCGCTTTCCCTGGCAGTGGATTCCCTCGAACACCAGGTGCAAAAAGAAAAAGATTTTATTGCTTCCTTCCAGGGCATTGTGATGGGAGAGCCTGCTAATGATAATGAATCGTATTATCTTGCCCACGCCAGCAATCGTAAAACAGGTGACCTGCCGGGCGGGCAGGCTGGCCGGCGTTCCGAAGGCAAGGAAGATCAGGGAAAGGTTTCCGAAGCGTTGGCGGTAGATGCACAGTTCCGGCAGGAGTTTGAAGAAGAAGGGGTAGAAACGCTGACCGTCAGCAGCGGCGCAGCGCCCAATCTGCTGGACGAGCTGTTTTTCTTTGCGCCTATCTCCGGGATCATCTCTGCTCCTTACAGCACCCGGACGAACCATTATGGGGTAGATGTGGTCTCCAAAAAGAATGAGCCTATCAAGAGTGTGGCTGATGGTACGGTGATCATGGCTTCCTGGACGCAGGATGCAGGATACGTGGTAGCTGTACAGCACCGCAGCAACGTGATCTCTATCTACAAGCACAACTCCAGCCTGCTCAAAAAAGAGGGCGAGTTTGTCAACGCAGGCGATGTGATCGCCATCATCGGGGACACCGGAGAGCTGACCAGCGGCCCGCACCTGCACTTTGAGCTTTGGTACAACGGAAACCCCGTGAACCCGGAAGAGTTTATATCATTTTAAATTATACCTTTGTGTTATGTTCAACAACAATCAAGACAAAAAAGTGAAACCAGACGAAGCCACCAACTCCAGCAGCATCATTGGTAAAGGCACTTCGGTAGAAGGCAACGTAGAAACCGTAGGCAATATCAGGATCGAAGGCAATGTAAAAGGTAATGTGACGTGCAAGTCTAAGATCGCGCTGGGCCATTCCTCTTATGTAGAAGGCATTGTGGCAGCGCAGAATGCCGAGATCGCCGGCGAGATACAAGGCTCTATCGAGGTATCCGAACTGCTGATCCTGCGGCCTACGGCGGTCATCCACGGCGATATTATCACCAACAAGCTGGTGGTAGAATCCGGTGCGGCCTTCAACGGTTCCTGCCGCATGGGCGTCACGGTAAGCGACATCTCTTTTGAAAACGAACCGGAATCCATTCCTTTTGATGACACCACAGAACCAACCACCGAGGAAGAAGAAAGTCAATCCAGATCCATTTAATACTTACGCAAAGTATTCGGGACTGGCCTTTCAGATAGCGGCTGCCATCGGGCTGGCCGCCTGGGGCGGTTTTAAGCTGGACCAGCGCACGGGCACCCGTTTTCCTTATCTTACCATCCTGTTTGTGTCGCTGGCATTGGTAGGGTCTATCCTGCTGCTTATCAGGCAACTTCCCAAATAAAACAGGGTTCAGGCTAACAAGCTTTTCAGCAAGTTGATATGCTGCCCGGCAGAAGCCTGCCAGGTGAACAGCCCTGCCTGCCGGATGCCTGCCTCCATCCACTGTTGCCGCTGCTCTTCGGGCAAGCGGAAGGCTTCTCTGATCTTTTGTGCCATCTGCCCACTATTTTCAGGAGTTGTGTACCAGGCAGCCTTGCCGCAAATCTCCGGCATACTGGCACGGTCAGATACCAGCGCCGGACAGCCACACGCCATCGCCTCTAGCGGCGGCAGCCCGAAGCCTTCGTATAGCGACGGAAATACAAACAGACCGGCAAGGCTGTAGAGTACTGGCAAATCCTCAGCCGCCACAAAGCCGGTAAAGATAATACGGCGCGACAGGGCTTCGTCTTGTCCGAGCAGTGAGAACACCTCGGACTCACCCGTGATAAATCCTTCTTTCTTACCTGCCACCACCAGGCAAAGGTCCGGCATCTCGTCTTTGACCCGGGCGAAAGCCTCGACCAGGCTCCGCAGGTTTTTGTGGGGCTTCACGTTGCCTACATACAGCATAAACCTGCCGGGAAGCTGGTACCGACTGACAACCTGCTGCCGTTGTATTTCATCCGTGATGGGGCGGAACAAGGCATGGTTCACGCCATTGTGTATCATGGCTATCTTTGATGAATCAATGTCAAGATATTTGACGATCTCTGCTTTGGAAAACGCTGATACGGTAATGATATGGTCGCTTCGCCGGGCGGCTGCACTGAAAGCGAGGCGGGCATACATCTTTTGTTTGAACGTCAGGGTTTCGTAAAAAGCTAGGTGGAAGACATCGTGGATGGTCACCAGCCTTTTGCGGGCACGGATGGGCAGCAGCGGCACATTATAGTGAGGCGACCAGAAAATATCGCAGGAAGGAATAAGCCAGGGAAAGCGCAGCAGTTCAGCGACCGAATAGATAGGAATATTAGTAGAAACAATGGATGCCGTATCGTTTTGTAGAATTTCTTCGTCTCCGACCAGCGTCAGGTCAAAATGTGCTGCCAGCGCAGGGATGATATTTTGCAGATAAGTTCCAATGCCCGAAGCGTGGATCATACGGGCATCAAGGCATAGTCGAGGCATGGTGAAGAATTAGGGTTTGACGATCTTGGTCATTCAATGCAACTGACCTCAGTTAAAAAACATCCAATTGATGCCTATATCTACATACACCCTAGGCTGTCCGGTATAGAAGGGTGTCGCAAAGTACCCATCTTCGGGAATGCCCTGGTTGATCTGAGGTATCTTCACGTACAAATGCGCCCTGCGTACCTGCATGACAAAAAACAGGTCGGCTACGAAATACGCGCTGTAGTTGGGATGCGGCAGCCAGAAGTTGTCGGGCAGTGTGCGGCTGCTGGTACCAAACATCTGGCGTTGTACAAAGAACTGCTGCGTGGCCACATCGTAGTCGTAGCCCAGGTAGGCGCTGGTCAGTTGCATATCCAAGCCCAACTGTATACCGATCTTGTTTTCAATATAACGGTTCGCAAAATAAAGCCTGGAGAAAAGATACCAGCTTGGCAAGGGAACTGCCTCCGAAGCCCTGCCGCTGACCAGAGAGTAGGTGACGCGGGTATCCAGGTGCATCTTCTTGAGAAAATCCAGGCGGAAGGCCACACCGGGTGAGAGTACCTGCGCCGCGCCGCCGGCTTGTACGGGAAACGCCTGCCTGCTTACCTGATTATTGACTGTATCGCGGCGGTAGTAGATAGGGTTGGTGATATTGGTGGCGGTCATAAAAGGGCGCAGGTAAAACCATTTGAACTGATACTCCAGCGAGCCGCTAAGCTGGTCATACGCCACCGAGCCGAAGTTGTTCTCCCAGCGGTTGTGGTTGCCCAGGTACCGCTGCGAGAGGTAAGAGGGCAACGCTCTGGTCCTGACATACGATGCCTTCAGGATAGGGTTGTTAAAGGCAGCTTCCAGCACGTAGGCGTTGGTATTGAGGTATTCTGCCCCGCCCCGCAGGTAGGTCTTTTCCCCAAGGTCCAGGCGAAGGTCAAAGCCGCCGTAGAGTTCATTATTTCTGATACCGAGCGTATCCCGCAGCAGCGTGTCGCTGGGGTATTCTATACGCGGGTTGCGCAGCTTGACATGCACATTGTAGAATAAAGCTGCCAGGTTGCCCTTAAAGCCTACCTCGTTTTCCAGCAGTTTGAACTTGGTCAGGTCAGCCGTGCGGGTAGAGTCTAAGTAGATTCTCTTGAAGTAATCATTGGTGATCTTACCACTGGTTTCATAGAAGAAATAGTCGTGCTGGTGGTAGAGGTTAAATTCGTGGTATACCTGTAGCAAGTCGTTGACAGCATACTGATGATACAGATGATACCGGAAGCGGTACTCGCGGTCGCTGGCACTGGTCAGCCATACGATGGCGTCGTTGTATGCGTAAAACTCGGTCAATCCGACCTCATCAATGCTCTCTATGATACCACCCGACTCCTGCACCCGGTGGTTGAGGCGGGAGAGAACTCCCATCAGATGGTATTTCTTATTTTTAGTGCGATAATAGGAGAAAAGGTTGAAGTAATAAGACCGCGCGTACTTGTCTCCCTGCCGTACCCCCCTACCCCCTATCTGCCTGTCTATAGAGAGCGTACTAATGTTAGTGCCTACGTTCCAGTTGGCAGTAATATTCCTGGTAAAGGTCAGGTCTACGGCTGAGCGTCCCTGGCCGCCAAACGTAGCGATCAGGTTGGTATAAGGGGAACGGGCATCATAATACTTAATGTCTGCAGGCGAAGGTTCATACATGTTGTACGCATTAAAGCCCGAGGTAGCCCCGATAACTTGTGGGGGTTTTGGATAGATCGGCGTACTGGCAGACCCGATCGTTCCCAGGTACTGCAAGCCATTGCCCAACTGCTCTACGCGGGTGAAGTTGTGCACACCCGTGAGTGTCGTATCTATGATTTGGTAGTTGAGCCTGTTGTATTTCAGGTCTTGTTCGTAGATAAACTTGGTAGTTTTGGGTCCGTAGATGACGGAATCTTTCTTAGCGTTCCGCCCGGTCGTATCGCCCGGAATACGGATCACCTGCCCGGAGACAAAACCTGACCAGCTTAGCAGCAGGGTAAGTAGGGTAATTTGTTTCAAATTATAACTACAATTTATCATACTTGAGCATTGAGTTTTGAGTGTTGAATATTGAGTGTTTTAAATATTCAACACTCAACACTCAATGCTCAACACTCAAGTAAAAAAAGTAATCTCCTATACATCAGCACCCTAACACTTTCGCACCTTAACACTTTAACACCGGAAACGCTGCAAAATTATGTTTTTAAATCTATCTTCCTCATCCAACAGATAGGTTTGTATGGGTAAATAAAACAGCGGCAACTTCTTCCACTGCTCCGTGAGGGGTGTATGGATGAGCTTGACCATATCTTTTTCGGTGGTCAGCACCACCGCTTCCTGCCCGGCTGTTTCCCACTGTGTCTGTATCTTTATCACGTCGCTGTGGGTATAACGATGATGGTCGCCAAAGCTTATAGTCTGCACTACTTCATACCGGCGGCGGACATATTGCTCCAGGACCGCACGATCTGCCAGCCCAGAGAAGAGCATTACTTTTCCGGTGAAAGGCCGGTTGCTATCAAACACCGCTACCGGTTCTTGATAGCGGATGCCTGCAAAAAATACGGGTACATCTTTTTCTGTGTAACGTTGGATGTTGGCGCGCACTGCCTGCTTTTCTTCTTCCGGCAGTCCTTCGGGACACTTGGTGACCACCACCACATCAGCGCGGCGGGCACCATGGCGCCCTTCTCTAAGCCTGCCGACAGGCAAAATGAAGTCCTTATAAAAAGGTTTGTGGTAAGCTGTCAGCAAGATATGAATATTAGCCGCAATGGCGCGGTGCTGGAAAGCATCATCCAGCAGCAGTAACTTCACCTCCGGGTGGTGGAAGAGTATTTCCGGGACAGCAGCTACCCGTTCCTCGCCTACTGCTACGACTACCTGCTGCTGGCCAGCAAACTTACGGTAAAACTGGAATGGCTCGTCGCCCAGCGTTTCAGCACTGTCTTCGTCGCCCGCCAGGCGAAATCCCCGCGTCTTTCGTAAATATCCCCGGCTCAGAATAGCCAGCGGATAATCTGCCGACAGCCAGTGCGCCAGGTACTCAATCATCGGTGATTTGCCGGTACCTCCTACCCTCAGATTGCCTACATCGATGATGAAAGGCGTAAACGACAGGGATTTTTTGTATTGAATGTTGTACAGATGATTGCGAAAGCCTGTGGCGGCACGGTACAATAGGGCTAAGGGCCAGAGGATAACTTTTGATGTAATGGTTTTTGCTTTAACGATCAAAGGAAGATGAGAGTTAAATGATCATTAATCATAACACAATGGTAACCTGAAAGGTAGCAGATTGCAATTATTTTTTTAACTTTTGTCCTCGATAAGGGAGTATAGAAAAATAAACATACCCAAAACCGTCCCACCCATTCCATTGCCCTGGGTTTTAAACCCAGGGCAATGGAATGGGTGGGTTATCATTTCAACAGACCCTAACTGCCAAACAGGATACGCCTATGACTCAAATAAAAGAAGTAATTGCCTACTTAGCGCAAACAGCTCCGCCCGTTTACCAGGAAAGCTACGACAACGCCGGACTGATTACCGGCAGCCCCAACCAGGAAGTAAGCGGCGTACTGGTCAGCCTGGATGCCGTAGAATCTGTCATAGACGAAGCCATCGCTCGCGGCTGCAACCTGGTCGTTGCCCACCATCCTATCATATTTCGCGGTTTGAAGAGCCTGACGGGAAAGAACTATGTGGAACGAACCGTTATTAAAGCCATCAAACACGACATTGCTATCTACGCCATCCACACCAACCTGGATAATGTTTATCATGGTGTAAATCATAAGCTATGTGAGCGGTTGGGCTTGCAAAACCTGCGGGTATTGGCACCCAAGCCGGCTACCCTCCACAAGCTGGTTGTTTTTGTTCCGCCGGAAAATGCTGGGAGTGTATTGCAGGCACTCAGCGATGCCGGTGCCGGGCATATCGGGCATTATAAGCATTGCAGCTTCCAGGTGACCGGCACGGGTACTTTTGAGCCAGATGAGCAAGCCCATCCGCATATTGGAGAAAAGGGCAAGCTGGAGCAGGTAGAAGAAAAGCGCATTGAGGTGATCTTTCCGGCGCACCGGTCGGCTCAGGTGCTGGCGGCTATGCGGCAGGCGCATCCTTATGAGGAAGTCGCTTATTATTTGCAAGCTTTAGAAAATGAAAACCAGGAAGCAGGCTCCGGCATGATCGGCGAGTGGGAACATCCTAAAGAAGAAACCTATTTTCTGGAATTTTTGAAAGAAAAGATGAACCTGCCCCTCATACGTCATACCCAACTGCTAGGCAAACCTATCAAAAAAGTAGCCGTCTGCGGCGGAGCCGGTAGTTTTTTACTGTCAAACGCTATCCGCCAGCAAGCGGATGCTTTCGTCTCGGCAGATTTTAAATACCATGAGTTCTTTGACGCAGACAGGCGCATCCTGGTCGCTGATATCGGGCATTATGAAAGTGAAATCCTCACAAAAGAGTTAGTGCGGGATTTTTTAACAGAAAAATTTGTTACATTTGCAGTCCATTTGGCAAAAACCAATACAAACCCTGTTTTTTACTTTTGACATACTCTATGGAAAGTACCACCGCACCCTCCAAAACCGTAGCTGAAAAGCTTGACATCCTGTTAAAACTGCAAAACATAGATTTAGAACTTGACGAAATAAAGAAAATCCGGGGCGCCCTGCCCGAAGAGGTCAGCGACCTGGAAGATGAAATCACCGGTTACCAGACCCGCCAGGACAAATACCAGGCAGACCTGGACAATATGCGCAAAGAAATTGAAGGCAATAAAGCGGCTATCAAAGAATCAGAAAACCTGATCAAGAAGTACGGAGAGCAGCAGATGAACGTCAGAAACAACCGCGAGTATGACGCTATCACCAAAGAAATTGAGCTTCAAAACCTGGAAATCCAGATCTCTGAAAAGAAGACCAAAGAAACCTATGCCAAGATAGAAGCCAAAGAGCAGGAAATAGAAGTGACCAAAAACCTGATTGAGCAGCGGGGCAAAGACCTGGAGAGCAAACGCAAAGAACTGGACTCCATCGTAGCCGAAAGCCAGGATGAGGAAGACGGCCTTCTCAAAGAACGGGGAGAGATCATCGCTTCTATCCGAAGTGTAGACGAAAAGCTTTACAACTATTACGAAAAACTCAGGAACAGCCTTTCCAATGGTCTGGCTGTCGTGAAGGTGAAGCGAGGCGCTGCCGAAGGCTGCAACATCATCATCCCGCCCCAAAGGATCGTAGAGATCAGGGAGAAGAAACGCATTATCTTCGATGAATATTCCGGCCGCATCCTGGCAGACGTCAGCGATGAAATTGAAGAGGAAGAAGACCCAAAAGCCAAACGCGGCAGAAGAAGAGCGTAAAGGTTTATCACAATTTTAAGTGTCAGTAGTAGCAGCGCAAGTCGCTGCTTTTTTTATTGATGTCCGAAAACGGACAAGTTCGTACGGTTTCGGACATTTTGTCAACACATTTCCTATCTTTGGACTGTCCAATAGCCTTCTTTCAGGATGGCATATATATTGATACCGGGCAGATCAAAGTTGACTACCTTTCTAACGCCACTGCTGTTTTGTATTATTATTCTCCTGTACAATCGCTTATCAAAAAGCCAATCTTTCCGGGCGTGACCTACACCCTTCCCGGATGGTATCGCTGGTTTTTTGCCAAACACAAAAAAAGCACTGCGACAAAAGCTGCATCACTGCTCCGGGAAGCCGATCTGGCGAAATTGAAAGAAAGCGATGAGGGAAAGTTTTTTGAATACTTGTTTCGCACCTACTACGCCCCTCTTTGCAAGTCCGCCCATAACATGGTCCATGATACGGATGCTGCCGAGGATATTGTACAGGATGTTTTTATCAAAGTCTGGCGCAACAGAACGCGGTTGGACCTTTCCAGGTCTATACGGTCTTATCTCTTTCGCTCCTGTATGAATACTGCGCTGAATTACCTGGAAAAAGCTAAGAAAAGCATCCCTATGGAGGAAGAAGGTATCCATGCAACCGCCCTCAGTTCCCGTCAGACCGAAGAATGGCTGGATTTTCAGGAAGCGAATGAGAAAGTCCAGGAGGCTATTCATGTGCTCCCTCCCAAATG
>JBBSNI010000072.1:0-17925 GCA_038232695.1 Cytophagales bacterium | reverse complement strand
CTTTCGTCAGGAAACTTGCCATCGGAAAGGTAATTGTTAAAGCCAAGGTCAAAAGAAACGGTGCTGGTATTTCCACGGTTTTTTCTCTTACGATTATATTCTCTGTTTAAAACCCTGTCCAGGGAGTCGCCCAGGTTTTCCATTTTTTTGGACAGCACTTTTAATTTAAACTCCAGCGTCACACTATCGTCTGTGCGGCTTTGCTTGTAGATATACTTTTGCCCGGTATTGTCTTCAATACGGATGTATACATTCTGTCCGTCCTGGTCTGCCTGCTGCCGGATGTCGCGGATGATGGCGTTCAGATCGTACTGGCTCAGGCTTTCCAACTCATCTTCCTCGTTGGCGATGATCTTGATCTCTTTCTCTCCGCCTATGCGGATAATGACCGTATCGGGTGCAATAGAAGGCGCGGCAAACAGGCTGAATGGCAAGAGACATATAATGGATAATATGGATTTCATAATAACTGATAGATTGAAGGACTGAAGGATTGAATTAATAATAGTTAAGATTTATAGTTTTTTACCGGCCGGCTTCCTGTGATTTGGAAGAAAAAGCTTTGTCGATAAGTTCGTCTTTGGTTTGGCGCAATTCACTTAGGCTGATATTGGCAGACTTTAGATAGCTGAACAAGCCGAAAGTTTTTTCCGGTTTAGCATCGCGATAGACAATAGTTACGGGCTGGTAACTGGTCAAAGCATCTGCGGGGCTGATGTCTGTTATAGCCTGCGAAGCGGCATCGTTTTTCAAAGCAAGTTCCTGAAAAGACTGTGAGGCTACTTTTGATACTTTGGTCCATGGCTTTTGTACAAGATAGCTGTCATCTGCATCTGTCTTACCAGCAGGTTTTCCTGCGCTTTTTTTCTGTAGCACTGCCTGTTGTTTTGCGCTTTGTTGATCTTGTTGCGCCATAGGAAGCTTTGTCAAAATTTCTTTTTCTTCAGCCAATGGTTGATCAGCTTTTGGAATGATCTGCTGTGTTTCCTGCTTTACAGCAATATCCGGCGTTACAGGTGATACTGCTTTATTCAGGTAAAGATACACAACAACTGCCGCTGCTAGCAGCAGCAAGACCGAGGCTGCGATTTTCCTGTAAAAAGCCAGGCTACGTTTAGCTGGCGTATGAAGCTGGCTGTGTAGCTTTTCCCAGGAGCCAGCAGGCGGCGTTACTTGATGGTGTTTTAGTTTTTCTTCGAACAACTTCTCTATCTCTTTCATAATTAGCCTATTTGATCTTTACGGACGTTGTTTTGTGTGCTTAACATATTTCTGAGCATCGTCTTGGCGCGGCTTAGCTGCGACTTGGAGGTGCCCTCGCTGATACTCAGCATTGTGGCAATCTCGGCATGGGCGTAACCTTCTATAGCATACAGGTTAAAAACCGTGCGGTAGCCTACCGGCAGTTGCTGCACCAATGCCAGCAAATCGGCTGCTTCCAGATGGTCTGCTTCTACCGCAGAGGCTGCTTTTGCGCTTTCTACGTCAACGGTCAGGTAAAGCCCCTTGTTTTGCCGCAGATACATCAGCGATTCGTTGACGACGATGCGGCGAATCCAGCCTTCCAGACTTCCTTCGCCCCGGAACTTCCGGATATTGCTGAACACTTTCATAAAAGCTTTGAGCAGCACGTCTTCGGCTTCGGCTATCTCTTTGATATACCGCAGGCACACAGCAAACATCAGGGGCGAAAAACGCTCATATAAGGTTTGTTGGGCGCGGGGGTCATCCTGGATACAACCTGCTACTAATTCATCCAAAACTTTACTTCTATGAATTTTCAAATTGATGTATTATTGTGTTTATAAAGAAGATGCTGCTGCGGCATCATACGTTGCATCGCTTTGGAAAATTTTTATGATATGAACAACGACCCTGAACTGAACGGAAAATATCTGGGCACTATCACCCAGGATTTTGTGATCGTCGCCGACACGCTCAAAGAAGCTTCTTACCAGATCAGAAAACGAGGATTTTCAGACTATCCGATTTTTCCGGTGGCAAAAGTAGCCATACCTATTGGCAACAAGCTCATCTCGCGCGGAGAACTGGCTACCCACTGGCACTACAATGTAACGTACTTAGATGAGTTTGTACAAAGAAAATTGGTAGAGCATCCGGAGGATTTTAAAAAAGCATACAAAGACCCCGACGAGTTTTGCTGCCTGTTTGTGGTAGACGAGGGCTTTACCAATTTTGTATTTATTCCTTATCCGGAGGAGTAGTTTTGGTCTTCAGGTAAGATGAAACGATACCCTGATATCAGGAGTTGATTACTTTGACGTATTTTTACTTGAATATTGATTATTGAATGTTGAGTGCGCCCGGCGCCCGGTTGAATAGTTTAAACACTCAATATTCAATAATCAACGCTCAACGCTCAATGCTCAAGGAAAAAAGTAACCAGCGATACATCAGCACCATAACACCTGCGCACCATAACACCTTCGCACCTGAACACCCAAATCAACGTCTGAACTTTCTGATCAGCCAGATGCCTACGCCTATGATGAGCGCTACTATGATGATGGCTACCCAAAAGCCGGCTTTGAATATTCCTTCAATCAGATCGCCTACCTGGAGATAGACTGATATAAAAATGTGGAAAAAATTGTAAAGCATAGTGGAGATGTTTAGTAAGTGGACAAAAAATAATGTGCTAAATTAGACAAAAAATACGAAACACAGTAAAAAAACTAAAGCCGGGTATTGATGATAGAGTTGTAGATAGAGCCAAACGTGTAAGATACGCCAAAGTTGAAATCCAGCTCAAAATTGGTGGCCAAAGCCTTGCGGTTCAGCAATATTTCTTCCAGAGAAGCGTTCCCTTTGGGCAAATACAGTTGATCATGCACTAAACTAGCCTCGCCACCTATCCGAAAAAACAAACCTTTGGTGACCTGGAAAGAGATATATGAATTAAACTCCACCCGGTTCTTCGTCCAGTCGTGTAAATACTGGGAGCCTTCTAACCTGGCCCAGACGTTGCCCCAGGGCTGCCGCAACCTGAAATTAATGCGCAAAGCCTGCTGAAAAAGCTGTTCCTTTTTTTTGTCATAAATGGTTTCCTGCCAGTAATTCCGGTATTGCGGGCCGATCATATAAGCAACGGTAAATTCCCTGGTAGCAGAGCGCCGGTAAGGATAAAAATTATATTCTAAGGCAGCCTTCACACCTGTTCCTATTTCAATGTTTTCAAAAGTATTCGAGCGAAGTCTCCCGAAAGCACCTGCCGACCATCGTTCGGCAATGCTTTTTACCACGGAGAATTCCGCCTGCGAACGTTTCAGGCTCGAAGTAAGCGTGCTGTCGCTTCTTTTGACCTGGTTTATTTCATATTCGGTCTCCAGTTCCCCGCGAATCCTCCATCGGTGGGTAGTGCGCTCAATATCAATTTCGCCTTCCAGCTCGTAGGCTTTCTGGTTGCTTTCTTCTTCCCAGTCTACGTTGCCCCCTATCTCAAATATCCAAAAGTCCCAGGGATCTTCTGCATGATCAGGGGGCGTTTGTTTAGCTGCCTCATCCAGGCTCACTTCCAGTTTCAGAGGTACTTTGGTAACCAGGTAAGGCATCAAACCTGCCTGGATAGCCTTCGCCAATTTCTGATTTACTTCTACTTCTGTATCTGTCTGATAGGTATCTATCTCTATGCTGTAATTCAGGTCGTATCCTTCGTTTAGCCCTATAAAGTTCAGGATATACCTGCGCCCTCCACTGGCCAGGCGCAGGTTATTGATGAGCAGATGAATATCCGCCACCTTGCGGTCTCTTACATATTGGACAATCGTGACTTCCTGTTTGACATATCTTTCATTACATTCATCACAATCCAGATACACTTTGGTCATGACAGCAAACCCTTGTTGGGCATAAAGAAATGTACATAAAAAAAATAAAATAGTGGGGTGTCTGAACATTGGTGGTAGTTACTGAGAAGGTTTACCCGGAAGCTGATGCGTCCGGGTATTTAAGAGCCTTGATAAGCGATCCGGTAGATCACGCCGTTGGAGTCGTCGGAGACCAGCAGGGAACCGTCCGGGGTTTTTTCAAGCCTTCGGCAAATTTGGCAATGGTAAAGCCTTGCGGCAATTTCAGTTGTGCCACATTGGCCTGGCTGGCTTCTTCTTTGGCAGGTTTAAAAATATGTCCATTAACTGAGGCGGTGATGGTCGTGTCCTGCTGGCTCAACGCCGGATGGATCAGGACAAAAAACAGAATAAGATAAAAAAATCGCTGCATGGTCAACTGTGTTGATAAAAAGTTTTGTTTGATAGTCCTGGGTTACTTCACCGGTTTCACGCCCAGTTGTTTAAGGATGCCAAGTTCATCGCTACTACCCCATCGTTCCACTAACTTTCCGTTCTCAAAGCGGCTGATCTGCATCCCACGTACACTGAACCTTTTGTGGGTAGGAGCAACGCCCATAAAATCGCCCTGGTGGGTTCCAGAGACCGTGTAAGCAAAGGATACGTTGTCCTCATCTGTTACCATATGTTCTACTTCTACGCTGAGGTCGGGAAAGGCGGTACGCATCATCGTAAAAAACTCAATAAACCCTTGTGGGCCGCTTCCCTGGTCCGGTGCAGGATCGTGATCCCGGACATTGGGTGCGACCACCTCTTTGATCAATGCTAAGTTGCCTGTATTGATGGCTTCCCCGAATTTTTCCTGTGCTTTGATATTACTTTCTTTACTCATGGTTTGTTTTTATGTTGGTGGTGAATAATGATGATAGTCTCTGATGTGCAGGCTACTTTGCTGCTAAGATGTCAATTTTCTGAATTTTAGGTTCATCAGAAAGAAGTTCGGAAGCCTTTTCCATCAGGGCTTTTGCAATTTCCCCATTCAGGTGTGCATCACGACCTTCTTCATTTTCAAAAGTGTCAAATATGCCAAAAGTGGAAGCATCTATTTTGAACGAATACCAGGTAAGCGTTTTTGTTTCGTCCTGCGCGAGTGGTAAGGCCCCTTTAATGAAATCTGCAACTTCCTGTTCTTTGCCATTCTTTGCTTTTAGCGTAACTAATAATCCGAGCTTTTTCATGATTTTAAAGTTTAGTTGATTCACAATATGTACTACTGTACTGCACGGGTACATAACATGAACCAGTAGGAGATGTTTGAAATGGGTTAGAAGGTACATAAAATGGGTAGTAATTTCCGCCCTCTTTTCCGATGGATTTTACTGCGACAAAGGCACTTTCTCAAAGAACTTCTTTTGCTGCATACTGCTTTTTATCGTTTACACTATCAAGGCTATTAATTCCTCTTGTAAAAACCCTTTCAGGCTTAAATCTTCATCTATCTCCGGCCAATGCACCCCATATCGACTGATCTGATAGGCCTCTAACTGTGGTAGGGTGGCTGTTTTCAGACGGGAAAAGTCTGAGAGTTTTCTTTGGATGATGCGTTTATTGCTCAATACGATCAGCATCAGGTCCAACTCCGTATAAAAATGCAGTCCGGCAATGCGTAAGCTATTCTCTTTGATTAACTTGTCCAACGTATCAGGATCATGCATGTATTCTTCTATAGGCTTGCCTGCTTTTTCATTTGCTTCTAATTGCTTTAGGTAAGCTTTGGTGGCTTTACTGATTGAAGGTTTCATTCCATCTTTGTTTAATGTAGTCATAATGCTGTTCAATAATCTTCAATATTTTTGCCAGTTCCTGTGCTTTAAATCCATAGTTATCTTTAAGCAGCAATTCAGGTTCTAAATGCACTTTGGCTTCCGATCCTCCTTTGAGTACATGAACGTGTACTGGTGGGTGATCGTTGGAATAGATGTAAATCCGAAAACCATTTACTTCTAATATTTTGCCCATAGGATAAAGGTAGTAATCTATCATGCACGCAGATGATTCCAGCCCTGTGCCTGTAAGGGTACGGCTTGCTCCTGCCTGGTGATGAGATGCAGTCCTTTCGCCTTTTCATGGGCATAGCCGATGGAGTGAATGTCAGGATGGTTTTTGATCTTCTCAAAGTCCTGCTGGCGGATGGTAAAAAGCAGTTCGTAGTCTTCGCCTCCGTTGAGCGCGCAGGTGACGGGGCTCAGATGGAACTCGGCTGCGGTGTCGTAGGTACGTTTATCTACCGGAATATTTTCTTCGTAAATGTTGAACCCAACCCCTGAGTGTTTACTCAAGTGAAAAAGCTCGGAAGCCAGTCCGTCCGATACGTCGATCATCGCGGCAGGCACCAGGTCAAGCGCTGCGAGTTCGTGGATCATGTCCATGCGGGCTTCCGGTTTGAGTTGCCTGCCTACGATGTAGGCATAGGATTCTAACTGCGGCTGTGTGGTGGTATCTGCCAGAAAAGCGGCTTTCTCTCTTTCCAGCACCTGCAAGCCGACATAAGCGCCGCCCAGGTCGCCCGTGACGCAGACAATATCATTGGCAGCAGCACCGCGACGGCGGGTGAGTTTTTCCTTAGCTACTGTGCCAATGGCTGTGATGGAGATAACCAGCCCGGAAGCCGAAGACGTAGTATCGCCGCCCACTAAGTCTGTTTTGTAGTTTTCGCAAGCCAGGCGGATGCCTTCGTACAGCGCGTCTACTGCCTCTACCGAAAAGCGGTTGCTCAGCCCAATACTCACCGTAATCTGCTGGCAGACGCCGTTCATAGCCGCGATGTCCGATACGTTGACTGCTACGGCTTTGTAGCCTAAGTGTACCAGCGGCACATACGCCAGGTCAAAATGAACGCCTTCCAGCAGCATATCCGTACTGATAAGCGTATAATGCCTGCCGCCCGTGTCGACGACGGCCGCATCATCGCCAATGCCGACAAGAGAGCTATCATTTTGCAGCGGAAACCGTTGGTGAATCCGGTCAATGAGTCCGAACTCGCCAAGCTGGCTGATGTCTGTTCTTGGAGTAGGTTCTTGTGCCATTTTTATAGGGTTTCATTGCGGCAACACTTTACTTTCTACTATTTTTAATCTATGCTCGAACTCGTCCATACGAATGATTTCTTTTCGCAGTGATTTAAGTTCTTCTACAATCACTTTAAATAGGTTCATATTTTTCACAAAGATACTCAGAATACATCATTATTGAAATGATCGCGTCATTCACCGTTTCCTGGTCCCTGCATCTCCTGACATAATTCTACCAGCACCCCGTTGGTTGACTTGGGATGCAGAAAACAGATCAGTTTGCGGTCAGCGCCTGGCTTGGGTGTTTCGTTCACGAAGATAAAACCCAAGGCTTTGAGTCTTTGTATTTCCGCATGAATATCGTCTACAGCCAGGGCGATATGGTGAATGCCTTCGCCCCGCTTGCTGAGAAACTTTGCAATCGCGCTGTCTTCCGCCAGAGATTGCAGCAGTTCTATCTTGGCATTATCCAGACCAAAGAAAATAGTATTCACCTTTTCCGAAGCCACTTCTTCCGACTTGTAACGCTCCGTACCCAACAGTTTGGCGAACAGGGCAGTTGCTTCGGCTGCATCCTGTACAGCGATACCGATATGTTCTATTTTCATGTTGTTCGCTTTTGGTTTGGCTTCTTACACAAAGACCATCTCACCGGCAATTTGTTCACTTCTACTTTGACACTAAAAGTCTTAGAAAACAGAAAAGACTCCTGCTTATGAGGCAGAAGTCTTTCCCAATCGATCCTTACTTATTTTCAATTCCCAAAAATATACCGCAAGCCGATCTGTGCCTGCCAGACGGAGCTTCTGAAACCTTCTACGTCGATGTTATCTTCCCAAGGTGCTTCATTGTTCAGGATGTTTTGGTCTACCGTATACATTGGAATGGTCGTCCCTTCCTGAAATCCCTGAAAGTCTAACAAGCTGTAGTTGCCGTTGCCGATGAAATATTTTCTTCCCCACTTTTCATTGAGCAGGTTAGTGAAGTTAAAGATGTCGATGGATAACTGAAGTGTGTTTTCTCCCACAAAAAAGCTCTGCAGAAAACGCAGATCAATGGCATTTTCCCACGGCGTACGCCCTACATTGCGTTCAGCATAGCTGCCGCGGTGGCTGCTTAGGTAAGCATCGTCTTCTATAAAATTGTTGAGCGACTGCCACTGCTGTTCCGGTGTTACCGTCTCGTCAGGAACTAACACAATTTCACGCTGATCTCTTGGGATATAGATCAGTTCGGAGTTGTCAAATCCTCCGTCGTTGATAAAATTGCTGTTTCTGGTTCCATACACATAAGAAAAAGGCTGTCCCGACTGTCCGTTGTAAATCAACGATAGTTGCGAAGACATAAATTCAAGATAGCTGACCCGGTAAGACGCCTGGGCAATCACCCGTTGCCCGACAGAAAAGTCAGACCGCTGCGCATCACGCTCTACGTTTCTGCCCTGTACGCTTTGGTATCCTCTCCACTGGGAGTTATTTTGGGAAGAAGTGCCGTCAAGCACCGAGAAAGCGTCGCCATAGGTGTAGCCAATGTCTACCGAGAAACCTTTGGTAAGAGGCTTGGAGAGCTGCAACACAAAGTTATAAGCATATCCCTTTTTGGTATTGCTTGCCAAATAAACACCCGTATATGACCTGGAAGTATCTACCGGGGCTCTCTGGTTGAAGATAGGACGGTTATCCGGCGTTCCTTCCAGGGTAGTCGTCGCCGGAGGTAAGTTCAGATTCTGATAGAAAACATTGTTGATATTGCTGGTAAATAAAGCTTCCACCGAACCAATCAACCCGCCGGGCAGACGCTGGTCTACGGCTGCATTGGCTTTGAATACCTGCGGCAGCTTAAAGTCCTTGGCAAACAGATCAATCTGTCCTAAAGGTTGCGGATTGTTCAGGTTGACTTCTCCGGGCGGCTGGTTGTTGACATCCGGATTGAACGCTACATTTTGCAGCCTTACTTCTCCAATGTTAAACCCGTAGTTGTTGTAAGCGCCCCCCGGCCATACCAGCGGGAGGCGGCTGGTGAAGACGCCCATACCACCCCGTAGCTGTGTAGCCTGATCGCCCCGGATATCCCAGTTGAACCCAAAGCGGGGAGAAAACAACAACTGCGGATCGATAAAGCTTCCGGTGGTCGCACCTTTCAGATCGTAGCCTGCTTGCCTGATCAAAGGCACGACATTGTTGACAAAATCCTGGTTTTCAGGTTGCTCTGTCAGGAAGAAAGGTACGTCAATGCGCAAGCCGCCCGTCAGACGGAGATTTTTGGCAGCCTGAAACTCATCCTGCACATACAATCCTAACTGAAAGGCTTCAAAAGCAGCAATGGCGTTGGAGGCGTCACCGGTCACGTTGTCTACTTGTGAGAAGCTTCTGTCAAATTCAGCAACGACAGGGTTGCCTTCTACCAGAAATTCTGCTAAGGTATCGGCCTGGTAATAGCCAAAGTTGTTGCGGACAAAAAGGTTTCCTACGCTATAATACTCATTGTGCGTACCAATGGTAATGGTGTGGTTACCTTTGTACCATTCAAAATCGTTGGTCAGCGTGATGATATCCTGGTTCAGCAGGTTAGCGGTAGAAAATCTTTCTGCTCCAAACTCTATGATACCATCAGGACCATCGCTGATTCTTACTGTAGGAAAAGGGTCACCGAAAGGGTCGCGGTCGTCGCGCACAATGGTGGCACCGAACACTAATTTGTTGGAGAAGTTATTGCCAAAGCTGCTTTTCAGTTCCAGCGCCGTAGAGTTGGTCGTAGAGTTAAAATACTCCGAGCCATTGATAAACCCTAAAAATCCGGTAGAGGAATTTCTGGCTTCCAGGTTTTCAGAAGTTACATAAGAATGGCGGAAGGTAACTTTATGGTTTTGGTTCAGGTTCCAGTCCAGTTTTGCCAATACTTTATCACTGTTGAGAAACGCTGTATTGTCGTCGAAAGAGCCCAGGCTATAGCCGTAGTCCTGCTGCACTTTGTTGATCAGTTGATCGATCTGGGCGCGGGAGGAAGCCCCCCGGTAGGTGTCAAAGTTAAAAGGCTGTGGCGTTTCGTCGCGCTGCAATTCCACGTTTACAAAAAAGAACAGCTTATCCTGAATAACAGGACCACCCAGCCGTGCGCCATAGGTTTTGGCACTGAAATCAGAAAAGCCTTCTCCGGTCGTAGGCACAGTTCCCGCCAGGTTTTCATTTCTCCAAAGGTAATAGGCAGACCCTTCAAATTTGTTGGTACCACTACGGGTCACAGCGTTGATCGCACCACCCGCAAAACCAGACTGCCGCACATCAAAAGGGGCTACCGTTACCTGAAACTGCTCAATGGCATCAATGCTGATAGGCTGTACGCCCGTCTGCCCGCCGTTGGTACCGCTACCGGCCAGACCAAAGACATCATTATTGACCGCCCCGTCGATGTAGATGGCGTTGTAGCGGTTGTTTTGCCCGGCCAGCGAGACAGAAAAACCATCTACATTCTCCGAGATATTCGCCAAAGGATTAAAGCGGGCATAATCGCCCAACGAACGGGAAATGGTAGGAATCTCCTCAATTTTCTGTTCATTTACCACGGTTTGCTGCCCTGTCCGGGTACCGTCAAACAGATCGTTTTGGTTGGCAATGACCTCCACATCCTCTAACTGTGTGGCCTGTTCGCTCAGGGCAAAGACAAGGTTAAGCGTTTGCCCCAGGGTCAGGAAAACCTTTTCGCGCGTATCGGTTTCATATCCTACAAAAGACACCGTAATGGTGTACGGTCCGCCCACCTGCATATTAGCTAATCGGAAGCGGCCTTCGCTGTTGGTCACGTTGCCGTATTGAGAGCCTGTGGGCTGGTGCACGGCAATGACGGTAGCGCCCGGCAGCACTTCTCCGCCGGCATCTTCTATCCGACCGGAAATGGCGGCGGTCGTGGCGCCCTGGGCTTTCGCCTCTTGCTGCAAGCTTACGCCGATGCATAAACTCACGAAAAATAACAATAGTAAACGTCTGAAATTCATCACTATGAGGTTAGGTTTAAAGGCGCAAAGATAGGGAATCAAAAGGGTGAATTGGTAGGTTAATTTTTACTTAATCGTTAAATATCCACCTGACCAGTTATAAAAATAATAAAAGGTATTTTCAGTTTTTTCGTTGCAAAGCTAACTGACTTTAATAAATAACCTTTATAATATTTGCCTTTTTATAGAAAATTCCAATGATAATAAGTCAGTTTTACTTTTCAAAGTAATCTATGTTAAGTTTGTGTTAAATTTTAGTACAGGTATTTTAACTTTATGGATAATGAAGGAGCTTTTTTATCAACCACAAAGGGCACAAGGATGGTAGGTAGCCTGAACCTTTACAACAAAAAAAGCCAACCCTCTGTGGATTGGCTTTTCAACGACTTTTATTTTACTCAAAACGCATAGGCGTTCTTTTCTATCAAGTGATCGGCAACAGCGCGGCGAAGAGCTTTCACATCATACGCCTCCACTTTGGTAAAACGCTTTAGTCCCATCAGCATCACTTTCTGCTCGTCGCCTTTGGCAAAAGACACAATGGCTTCTTTGCCTTTCGACTGTATCTTGTCTACCGCCGTATACAGGTAAAGCTGCGCCATATAGATTTGCTGCTGGCAAGCGGCTTCTCCGCGGATGCCTACGAGTTTTTCTGTCCTGAGCAGGGCAGACTCGGCAGCATACACCTCAATCATCATATCGGCAATCGCCATCAGGATTTCCTGCTCGTCGTTGAGCGTTGTGGTAAAGTCCTGCACAGCTTTGCCTGCGATCATCAGCACCGACTTTTTCAGGTTTTGCAGCACCTCTTTTTCTTTGGCAAACAGACCAGAAGTATCTTTTGCACCAAAATCAGGCACCGAAGTGAGTTCTTTGGCAACAGCCATCGCAGGTCCCATCAGGTCAATCTCTCCTTTCATCGCCCGCTTGATGGTCATACCGACCAGCAGCATCCGGTTGATTTCGTTGGTGCCTTCGTAGATGCGTGAGATGCGCGCATCGCGGTAGGCTCTTTCCATAGGCGCTTCTGCCGAAAAGCCCATGCCGCCGTAGATTTGTACGCCTTCGTCTACGCAATAGTCCAACACTTCGGAGCCGTGTACTTTCATCATGGCACACTCGATAGCAAACTGCTCTACCCCTTTCAGCTTGGCTTGTGCTTCGGGCATTCCTTCGTCTATCAGGCTCTGGATGCGGTCTTCAATATCCTGACCGGCGCGGTAGCAAGCCGACTCTGTTGCATAAATTTTAGTCGCCATATTGGCCAGTTTCTGTTTGATGGCACCAAAGCTGGAGATAGGTACACCAAACTGCTTGCGCTCGTTGGCATAGCGTACCGAGTTGGTCACCGTCTCTTTGCAGCCGCCAATCACCCCTGCACCTAATTTGATCCGCCCGATGTTCAGGATGTTTACGGCGATCTTAAAGCCGTTGCCCCTTTCGGAGAGCATGTTTTCTACCGGCACGGGCGTATCGTTGAAGAATACCTGGCGGGTAGAAGAACCTTTGATACCCAGCTTCTTTTCTTCTTCATTCATGGTAATACCACCAAATGACTTTTCTACGATAAAAGCCGACAGGTTCTTATCGTCTTCTATTTTGGCAAAAACAATGAAGAGGTCAGCAAAACCCGCATTGGAGATCCACATCTTCTGACCGGTGATCTTATAATGAGAGCCATCGGCAGACAATACCGCTTTAGTTTTGCCCGCGTTGGCATCTGAGCCGGCGTCAGGTTCGGTCAGGCAGTAGCAGGCTTTCCACTCGCCGGTGGCCAGTTTGGGCAGGTATTTTTCTTTTTGCGCTTCTGTACCATAATATAAGATAGGCAGCGTACCGATGCCGGTATGGGCGCCGAAAGCGGTAGAAAAAGAACCGGCAGAGCCCAGCACATCAGCAATCAGCATAGAGGTATTGAAACTCATGCCCAGCCCTTCGTAGGCTTCCGGAATAGCAACGCCCAGCAAACCCAGTTCACCGGCTTTGTCCAGCAGCGTAGGCATAAAGCCCGGCTCCATACTGTCCATACGGGCGATATTAGGCTTAATTTCCTTGTCTATAAAATCCTGCGTAGCCTGCGCCATCATGCGCTGCTCTTCAGTGAATTCTTCGGGAATAAAAACATCTTTGGCTTCCGTTTCCCTGACCAGGAATTCGCCGCCCTGAATTGCTTGCGTTTTAGTCATTGTTTCCATACATGAATTAATTATGAGGGTTTTAAATGTTTCTTACTTAACTCAATTTGTTATGCATACCTAACAAATGTACGCAATCTACAGAAAAAATAGTATGCATGCATAACTTTTTTCTGTCGCTGTCATGTTTCTACAGCCATTTTGTTTTTTATGCTGTCAGAAGCAGGACAAACATTGTACCTGGGAAAGCGTTTATCCACGAAACAAAGTTTTATGGTTAACAAAGGTACTCAACCAGTTAAGGAAGACAGAAAAGAAAAAGCTGACAAAGAACTAAAGAAAGAAGATGCGCAGGCAGAAAACGAAGAGAAAAAAGACGATCAAAACCCCAAAGAGGGCGATGAGATATTAAAAGAACAGATCAGGACAGCCTTGGTTGAGTATCGTCGGCACAATAAGGCGTTGTTCATGTCATCTTTTTCGGGTGGTTTGGAGATTGGATTTAGCTTATTATTGATGGGCACCCTGTATACCCTGTTCCATAACCAGCTTTCTGATCCAAGTATGAAACTAATCATGGGGTTTGCCTATCCTATCGGGTTTATCTTTGTTATTTTGGGTCGCTCCGAGCTGTTTACCGAACATACCACGCTGGCTGTTTTGCCCGTACTGAACCGCTCTGTCAAAGTCATGCACCTGTTGGAGCTTTGGGGTGTGATTTTCGTAGGCAACCTGCTGGGCGGCTACCTGTTTAGCTTCCTGTTGTCTAAGTTGGGTCCGTCTATGGGTTTTATAGAAAAAGAAGCTTTTGCCCATATCGCTACGGAGCTTATCCAATACAACGCATGGAACATACTGGGCAGCGCGATCTTTGCCGGTTGGCTCATGGGTTTACTGTCCTGGCTGGTAACTTCTTCCAAAGATACCATCAGCCGTATTCTGGTTATTATTCTGGTTACTTCCGTGATCGGTATTGCCGGACTGCATCACTCCATTGTAGGATCTATTGAAGTATTTACCGGCATGATCACTACCGAAGCCATTACCTGGAAAGATTACCTGCATTTTCAGACCTGGGCTACCCTGGGCAATATCATTGGGGGTACGGTCTTCGTGGCGGCTGTCAAATACAGCCACTTAGGTAAGAAGAACTTTGTCAAAATGAAAGAAGCATAGTTGAATATTTTTTAAACACTCAGACACTTTTCATCATAAGCTCAGAGAGCGAAACAAATTGCAGTGCTGCTTCATGGGTAGCCTCCGGCACGACTGGTGGTGCTACGCTTGCTGCTAGGGCTTCTTTCCAGCGGTCGGCGCACAGGCACCAGCGATCGCCAGGTTTGAGTCCCGGAAAGTCATATTCCGGTACGGGATTGATCAGGTCGTTGCCTTTGGATTGGGAAAACATTAGAAATTCTTCGGTAACTACGGCACAGATCACATGCTTGCCGGTATCTTGTGGGCCGGTTTGGCAGTAACCATCCCGGTAAAAGCCGGTCAACGGGTCGGTACAGCAGAAACGAAGCTCGCCGCCTAATACATTTTTAGGTTGCATCTGAAATAATTAGGTTTATGGCTATCTTTCTCATAAACTGTTAACGGTTGTGACAAGACAACTGTTAAAAAATAACCCAGATCCTATGATGCTGAAAAAACAAAGGCTTTTAATTATCCTGCCCATATATTGCCTTTTGCTGATATTCTCTGGCATTACTATTCATGCACAGCACACAGCAAGTATACCAAGCGCTACTCCTCAAGACACCGCCTATGTCCTCCGCCCCGACCGCGTCTTCGACGGAGAAGATATGCACGATGACTGGATCGTAACTGTCGCTGGCGACCAAATCACAGGGGCAGGTCCTGCCAACACCATCAAGATTCCTGAACAGTCCAAAGAAATCACATTACCAGGCATGACCTTACTGCCGGGGCTTATCGAGGGGCATTCCCATCTGCTGCTGCATCCTTATAACGAAACTTCCTGGAACGACCAGGTGCTGCGGGAGCCGCAGTCACTGCGCGTCGCACGGGCTACCGTCCATGCCCGGCAAACGCTGATGGCAGGTTTTACCACCGTGCGCGACCTGGGCACCGAGGGGGCAGGCTATGCCGATGCAGGACTTAAAGAAGCTATCGAGCAGGGAATTATTCCCGGTCCGCGGATGATCATTGCTACCCGCGCTATCGTCGCTACCGGCAGCTATGGACCCAAAGGGTTTGACCCGGCCTTTGACGTACCCCTGGGTGCCGAACCGGCCGATGGGGTAGATGACCTGGTGCGTGTCGTACGCGACCAGATCGGAAAAGGCGCCGACCTGATCAAAGTATATGCTGACTATCGCTGGGGGCTGCATGGGGAGGCGATGCCCACTTTCTCAGAAGAGGAGTTGAAGCTTATCGTAACAACTGCCGGCAGCAGCGGACGCCCGGTCGTAGCCCATGCCAGCACGGCAGAAGGGATGCGCCGGGCCACGATGGCGGGTGTCGCAACCATTGAGCATGGCGACGGCGGCACGCCTGAAGTTTTCCGGCTGATGCAGGAGAAAGGCGTTGCCCTCTGCCCTACCCTGGCGGCAGGTGATGCTATCCTGCAATACCAGGGCTGGAAAAAAGATACCGAACCGGAGCCTGAACGTATCCGGCAAAAAAAAGCCAGCTTCAAAGCAGCCCTGCAAGCTGGCGTAACCCTCTGCACTGGAGGCGACATAGGCGTTTTTCCGCATGGGGACAATGTCCGCGAACTGGAGATGATGGTAGCCTATGGCATGGCTGCGCTGGACGTGCTGCGTTCGGCTACCTCCGTCAACGCCAGGGTATTCGGACTAAAAGACCAGACCGGCAGCATTCGTCCCGGGCTGCAAGCTGACCTGATCGCTGTGGCGGGCAATCCAGCCAAGCAGATTGGAGCCTTGCGGCAGGTACGCCTGGTGATGAAAGGAGGAAAGATATACAAGCAAACGCTTCCCTGAAAAAATAAACGGAAATTTAATACAGGATGCTGAAAATAATGTGTCTCTCTATCAATTAAAGGTTGTATGATACCGCTCTTGTTTTGACAGAAACTCAAACACCGTGTGATGGTAAGGACTAAACTCCGGGTCGGGAATACCGCTGGGGGAAATAGCCTTGGTGCCATAACCCGTCTGAAACATATCATGGTGGTAGATCACATGACCGCCAACTTTCCAGACATTGTGGATATGCAGGATATGGTCAAAAGGACTGGTCGCCGATTTGGGTCCACCAAACCTGGGGGTACCTTTGCGGGCGGGCTCATCGTCTACCACCGGCTTCTGATACTTTTCTATGAGGTAAGCGATCTCACGGGGCGCTATTTCCCAGTGGCGGTCGTCCTGCCTTGAGGTGTGCGGCGACAAAAAGTCGAGTATCTCGTTCTCTTTCCGGCTTCCCAGGTCGCCGCCGTAGCCTGGGGAGTTGGTCACCAGCCGCTGCGCGTCGATGGCTTTGATGATCTTGAAGTAATCTACTGTGCGGTGGTCGAACTCGTTCCAGACCTGGAACACCACGTTGCGGTACGGTTGCATGCGGCGCGTGAGTGCTTCCACCGCACGGTCGGAGGCTTCGTCGGAAAGCCTGATGTCTTCGTTCCAGCTTTCGCGTTGGAACAGTACGAACAGCACCACCATACCTAATTCGTCGGCTGTACGGATGATAGCTTCCAGCGTGTCCAAAGGAGCTTTCTTCAGCGCGCCGCTAGGTTCATACAGGGTGCAGGTAGGGCAGGCATCTACAAAGCCCCGCGCATTGTCCCACTGCGCCCACACCCGGATGACGTGGATGCCATAAGCCTTGAACTTGTTGAGCCATGTTTTTCGCGCCGTCTCACTTTTGTTGAAAGCTGAGTTATAGATGGCGTTGAAAAAGCTCACGCCCGTGTAGGCAAACGGCTCCCCATTGAGCGTAAAGCCCAGGTCTTTGACCGCAATCGTATGCTGCGGGTTTTGGGCAAAGCCGGACGGCAGGCTTATCATCAGCCAAAGGAAAAGGGTAATGGGTAGCAGGCGTCTGGTCATACAGGTTTTTATAATTGTGCCATTACTTAACAGACAGCCCGGAAGGCAGTCTACCTTTCGTAAAATGATAGACCTAAGATATAAACTTTACCCTTTATCCGGGTTAACAACAGGCAACAATTTTCGTCGGAGTCTTAAAACTTACGTCTACCACACTGCTACCGTTGCGGGAATGAAGAAACCTTACATCTACCACACTGCTACCTTCGCGGGAGTCAATAAGCTTACATCAACCTTACTGCTCACACCGGTAGCAGTCTTGCGGAACAATTCCGGGACAGTGCTACCGGTGTGAGCAATCATGTGGAACTGTTCAATAGACTGCTAAAGGTGGTAGCAGTGGGTCGGCAACGATTTTTTATATGGTTTGTGGGGTAAGGGATAGTATGAAACAGGATATTTATCCAGCATTGGGTTTAAACCCAATGCTGGATAAACAGTATTGTAAAACTGCTTGAAAAATAGTAGTGTTGCTTTTATGAAACATCATAGCTATAGGCGGATAGTATAGCGGGCGAAAAAAAATATTTAACAGTAACAGCAGATAATTTTTAGGTAACAGACATACCGAAGTTAGCAAATATTATAGGTTAATCTCAAAGTAGGCATTACAGAAAAGAATCATTACAATCCTTGCTTTTGGACAGCTTTTTGGAATTCAGCTTATCTTAGTTCTCAGAGAAATAAAGAAGAAAGAAAAGCCAACCCAAGAGAGCAGTTAATATTTTGTTTAAACCTTAAAAGCACAATGGTTCGTCAAAATTTAAGCAGCTAAAGCTCCGAACCGGTAGAGTTCAAGTACTTTAGGGTTATTTTTTGACAACTTAGTATCTTCGGGTAAGATGTCAAAAAATCGGTTAATGAGTAATTGGTTATGATGGAGGG
>JBBSNI010000071.1:0-17977 GCA_038232695.1 Cytophagales bacterium | reverse complement strand
TGTTAAGGTGTTAAGGTGTTAAGGTGTTAAGGTGTTAAGGTGTTAAGGTGTTAAGGTGGAAACGCTACCTTGTCAGCAGGGTTTTGCTTTTTTTACTTTAAAATTTAGCAATTAATATTTAATATTTATTTCGCCCGGCGCCCGGTTTAAAATATTCAATATTCAACGCTCAATATTCAATGCTCAAGTGAAAAAAGTAACTAAACATATCTATCCTTGAATCCAGTTTTCTACTTCTTCTTTGGTAGGATTCTGAACATCTTTGAGCTTCATCTTTTTGCGCATACCACATACGTCGTTGTGTAGCTTGGACGGTGAGGCTTCCGTGAATTGCTCTATGGTAGTAATTCCCAGTTTGAGTAGAATAGGAATGAGTTCAGTGCGAACGCCGCGCCCGATAAACGCCTGCTCGGCATCCTCCTGCTGTGGTTCAGGCTTCATCTGCGGGAAAAACAGTACCTCCTGGATAGACGCGCTGTTGGTCATGATCATCGCCAGGCGATCGATGCCGATGCCCAGCCCGGCAGTAGGTGGCATCCCGTATTCCAGGGCGCGCAGGAAGTCTTCGTCCAGCACCATCGCTTCTTCGTCGCCTCTTTTGCCCAACCTTAGCTGTTCTTCAAACCTTTCGCGCTGGTCTAAGGGGTCGTTGAGTTCGGAGAAAGCGTTGCAAATCTCTTTGCCGTTGCAGATGGCTTCAAAACGTTCTACCAATCCTTCCCGGGTGCGGTGCTTTTTGGCCAAGGGCGACATTTCCACCGGGTAATCCGTAATAAACGTAGGCTGGATCAGATGCGGCTCGCACTTTTCGCCGAAGATTTCATCAATGAGTTTGCCTTTGCCCATCGTATTGTCTGCCGGTACGCCCAGTTTTTGGCAGGTCTCGCGGAGTTGCGCCTCGTCCATCTCGCTGATGTCAATCTTAGTGTAGTGGGCAATGGCTTCAAACATGGTAAACCGCTGCCAGGGACGCTTAAAATCAATCACATGTTCGCCTACCTTTACTTCTGTCGTGCCGTGCAGGTCTAGGGCAATTTTTTCTACCATTTCTTCCACCAGTTCCATCATCCAGTGGTAATCTTTGTAGGCGACGTACAACTCCATCTGGGTAAACTCCGGGTTGTGGAAGCGCGACATGCCTTCGTTGCGAAAGTCTTTGGCAAACTCAAAAACGCCTTCAAACCCGCCTACGATCAGTCTTTTCAAATATAACTCGTTGGCGATGCGGAGGTAGAGGGTCATATCCAGCGTGTTGTGGTGCGTTTTGAACGGACGCGCGGCAGCCCCACCATAGAGCGGCTGCAAGATGGGCGTTTCCACCTCCATGTATCCTTTTTCGTTGAGGAAGGTGCGCATAGAACTGACCAGGCGCGTACGCTTACGGAAAGTCTCCCTCACCTGCGGGTTGACGATCAGGTCTACATACCGCTGGCGGTAACGCTGCTCCGGGTCGGTAAAGGCATCGTAGGTTTTCGTCTGCCCCTGTTCGTCGTGGACTTCTTTGACGATGGGCAAAGGGCGCAAAGATTTAGAGAGCAGCTTTAAATCCGTGACGTGGATGGTAGTCTCGCCGGTTTGTGTGGTAAACACATAGCCTTTGATGCCGATGATGTCGCCAATGTCCAGCAGCTTTTTGAAGACGGTGTTGTACAGGGTCTTGTCTTCGCTTGGACAGATCGAGTCGCGCTGCACATAGATTTGCATACGGCCGGTGGCATCCTGTATCTCGGCAAAAGAGGCAGAGCCCATGATACGACGGCTCATCAGGCGGCCTGCCACGCTGATGTCTTTATAGTCCGTCTTACACTTTTCGTAGTTTTGCAAAATGTCGTTGATGCTGACATTGACGTCGTACGTTTCAGCAGGGTAGGGATTGATGCCTGCCTGCAACAGGGCTTCCCTTTCTTCGCGTCTTCTGATCTCCTGATCGCTTAATGGCATATTCTTTTGTAGGGGTTATGTTTAAATTAACAATGCTACATGGATATTCTCTAAACACCGCGCCACGGCGGCAAAGAACACAAAGTAGGCACAAAGTACACCATATTCTTTGTGAACCTTGTGTAATCCTTTGTGTTCTTTGTGGTTCAGCAAATTTGCGTAGTGTATTTTTACAAAGTGCCGATGATTAATTCCTTTTTATCCAACGGGCAAAAATAAGGATTAAAGCGGACAGAGAAAATTTAGGCATAACGAATGTTGCTGGAAAATGATTTTGGTCTGTTTACCAGAAAGTAAAATTGAATGTAAGTGGTCAATTTGAATGTAAATAAAAAACCCTGTTTTTGACAGGGTTTTTATAATCAGTGAACAAGTTCTAATTCTTTATAGAATTTTAGTTCTTGACTCTCTCCTTCATCAAATCTGTCATCGTATTCAATAACCATTGTCACCCTTGCTTTTAAGGCTTTGAATATTTTAAGGGCTGTTACAATATTCATTTGTCCTTCACTGTGTTCTAATCTTGAAATTTGCGCTTTTTTTACGCCTATACGTTCACCTACTTCGCTTTGAGTTAGCATAAGCTTTTCCCTTAGCTCTTTCAGTGCTTCACTTAAAGTAATTAATTTGTTAGTTGCTTTCATAAGTGATTGATTTTGCTTGGTGTAAGTGTGGGAAGGTATGTGAAATTAATTGTTAAAATAACTTTTCTTCAAATCTGTGGCTCTTTTAAGTTTGTATAATTTATAAATCAATAATATTACACTACAAGTATAGTAAAAGTTTACAATATTGTAAACTTAAAAGTAATTATTTTTCTTACTATCAATTTTACTTTAGAGGAATGTTGCAGACGAAAATTCTGTAAAGTGTATTTATTCATCTCTCAACGAATGCGCAGGATTGGCAGAAGCCGCCCGGATAGACTGGAAGCAGACGCTGACGATGGCAACAATGAAAGCGACGATACCGGCAAGCACAAAAACGCTGACATGTAGCGGGATGCGGTACGCAAAGTCTTGTAAAAACTGCTGCGCTGCATAATAGATCAGCGGACAAGCCACCACAAAAGCGATCAACACCAGCCAGGCGAAGTTTTTGGACAACAGCACCACGATCTGGCCCACCGAAGCACCCAACACTTTTCTGACACCAATCTCTTTGCGCCGCCGCCGTGTCGCAAAAGCGGCCAGGCTCAACAAACCTAAGGAAGCCACCACGATGGCAATAAAAGCAAACAGCGTTGCCGTAGTGCCCAGCCGCTCCTGCTGCTTGTACATCTTGTCAAACTCCTGATCCATAAAGAAATAGCTGAAAGGCTCGTAAGGATTGAGCGACTGATAAGCGTTTTCCAGTATTTGCAGCCCTTCGGCGACACGACCGGGCTGTAGGCGTACCGCCAGAGAGCCAAAGCCAGGTGGCTGGCTGGTGTAAAAATGAATGACAGGCTGAATCTCTTCTTTCAACGTCTGGTAATGATAGTCCTGCACAACGCCGACCACTTTGTATTTCTCGTTACTATCAAGACTGCCCGCATACAGGTATTTTTCTTCCTCCATATCTTGCCAGCCCAAGGCATTCATGGCAGCTTCGTTGATCACCACCGCGTTGCTGTCAGAAGCCATTTCTTCTGAGAAATTTCTGCCTTCCTTTATATCAATGCCAAAAGAGGTGAAGTAGTTGGTGCCTACATGGATTTGACGGAGGCTTACCGGGGCTTGCTGCGGCGCATCGGCTGTATAAAAGCTATTATAATTATGAACGTACCTGCCCGGTACATTTTCCGTCCAGGCAATAGAGACGATAGCCGTTTCGTTGCTCAGGCGATCTTCAATGGCTTTAAAGGCGTGACCAGTCTGGTCCTTTTTTTGAAAATTTTCATCGCCTATATCCATCACGACCACATTGTTTTTGTCGAAATGAAGGTCTTGTGTTTTCATGAAATCAATTTGCTGCCAGATGACGACCGTTCCTGCGATCAGCAGCATAGAGCATACATACTGCAATACGATCAATCCCTTTTGAAAGCCTTGCCCGCCTTGCTTCCACTGCCCTTTCAGCGATTGTACCGGTTTGAATCCTGACACAAAAAATACCGGGTAAGCACCCGCCAGCAGCCCGGTGACGATGCCCATGCCCAACAAAACAGTCAGCAATCGGAGGTTTTGCCAGTAATCAAAAGTAATGCTTAGCTCAAAATAGCGATTAAACCAGGGCAGCGCCAGGTGTACCAGCAAGATGCTGATGAAAAGTGCGGCAAAGCAGGTAAGCAACGATTCGGTCAGGAATTGCACGACCAACTGACTGCGCAAGGAACCCAGCACTTTTCGTAAACCAATCTCCCGCACCCGCCCCAAAGACTGCGCCGTAGATAAGTTCATAAAATTAATGCAGGCAATGGCCAACGTGACAAGGGCAATAATACTGAGCAAGGTAACCACCGAGGCATTGTTGGTTTGTTTTGCATGTAGTTTTTCTAAAGGCAGCAAAACGATTTGGGTGTTTTCACGATCAGGGGCAGTGAAGTTTTTGTTTTTGAAGGGAATTAAGTTTTCTTCCAACGCTTCAGGGTCAGCGCCGGGAGACAGTTGTACATAAGCATTCATAAAAGTATTGTACCAGTTACCTCCCTGATCTAAATCCAGCCATTCCGGTGCGCTCAGCCAGGGAACCAGTACGTCAAATTGCAAAGAAGAGTTTTTGGGCGGGTCTGCTACCACCGCACCGACCACATAGCGCATCGAGTCGTCCACCACTTCCAGTATCTTGCCCGTGGCAGAGACCGAGCCGAAGAATTTTTGCGCGACGGATTGCGTCACAATTACATGGTCTGGCGTAGTGAGTGTGGCTTTTAAATCGCCTTCTAATACGTCAAAATCAAAAAGGTCTACAAAGCCGGAGTCTACATAAATAGTGGACAATCTGAATATTTTATCTTCATAGCTAAGTCGTTTTATGTCCCAATCCATAAAGCGGGTCCCGCTGACCACTTCCGGAAACTCTTCCAGCATGGCGGGCACCACCGGGGTTTTGGTCAGCGTACCAGCGTCTTCTCTGCTTTCTTTTATGTTACGTTCTCCTATTCTGTAGATATACTTATAATTCGGATGAAACTTATCAAAAGAGCGTTCGTAGCGAACGACCAGAAACAGCAGGATCGCCGCGGCAATGCCTACAGCCAGTCCGAAGACATTCAGGGCTGCGTAGCTTTTGTACTTCCAAAGGTTGCGCAAACCGGTTTTAAAATAATTCTTAAACATAGCAGTAGCGTTTATGGGTGTGTAAAAATGAACAGTTTTGATCATAGCAGGACGAAACAGCAGCAGCACATCCCGCACAAACAGCCATTGTGCTTTGCGCACACCCAGCCGGGCAACTCTTTCTTCAAACAGTTCGCGCAAATCTCCTTCAACATCCTCTGCCAGATCAGGATGGCAATACTGGCGAAAAAACCAGAGAGCAAAATTGGGCGGTTGGTTCATCATAATATTGTCTGTATCAGGATCAGGATGGACAGGATGATTTTGGATAAACAGGATGGTGGCTGAATAACTGATCTTGCTTGGCTTAGCTTAACCACCGCAGCGGCGGCCGCAAAGGGCACTAAGTGTGGCACAAAGAACACAAAGACAGCAGGCTAAACCTTTGTGCCCATTGTGGTTAAGTTCTGTAAGCATATACACCAAATCATCCTGACCATCCTGGTTCAAAATTCCATCCTGTCCATCCTATAACATCCTGTCCATCCTGGTTTAAACATCCCACGCTACTTTCGGAATTGCCTGCCAGAGTTGTAGCCGGGTTTCTTTCATATCGGTCAACGCCTTCTTACCATAAGGCGTCATCGTAAAATACCGCTTTCTTTTCCCTCCCCTGGCCTGTGTGGCTTCGCCCAAGTGAGACTGCACATACCCTTTCTTTTCCATCCTGACCAACGCCGATTGCAAAGCACCCACACTCACCGGGCGACTGAGCCTTTCCTCTATCTCTTTTTTGATCGCTACCCCGTACGCCTCTCCGTACAGCAAGGCAACAGTAAGCAAAACCACTTCTTCAAATTCGCCCAAAGACAAGCGTTCCATAAGCTGAATTATATATTTTTCCTAAATGTAGTTATTATCAACGAAAGTTTCTATTATTTTTGAAAAAAGACGGAAGACCGAAGACATCAACTACTTCGGTCTTCCTGCTAAAGTAACGCCAGGATCGTTTCCAGGGCCATGCCGCGCGAGCCTTTCAGCAGGATGGTTGTATCGCTCAGAGGGTGTGCAGACAAGTAGCCTTCCAAGGCTTGCTTATCTTCAAAATAATGGGCTTGCGGACACGCCCGGTATGCGTCTCTCATCAGGCTGCCGCAGAAGAAGATGTGCTGGAAATGGCATTGGGTGAGTAGCTTCCCGATCGCTTCGTGTTCCTGCGGGCTGTCTGCGCCTAATTCGTACATATCGCCCAGCAAGACCGCTTTGCGGGGCGATTTCATCGCTTCCAGATTGCGGAGGGCTGCCTGCATAGAATCTGGGTTGGCGTTGTAAGCATCCAGGATAATAGTATTACTGCCTTTTTCTACGATCTGGGAGCGTTTGTTTTCCGGCTTATAGCGGCTTACCGCCTGGTTGGCTGCTGCGGCGGGCACTTCAAAAAACTTTCCGATACACAGGGCGGCGGCCACATTCTCAAAATTATAAGTGCCAATCAACTGCGTCTGCACCTCTTCCCCATTTTCGTGGCGATACAGAATATACGGGTCGGCGCTGAGCAGGGTGCAGGTAAAGTAATCGCCGGGGGCGGGGTAAAAGTAAGGTTCTTTGAACTGCTTGCTTATGTTGTACAGCATTTCATTTTGGGAGTTGACAAACACTTTCCCGCCTGTCTCAAGCATATAATCATACTGCTCGCTCTCGCCGCGGATGGCGCCCTCGTAGCCGCCAAAGCCTTCCATATGCGCCTTGCCAATGTTGGTCGTCAGTCCGTGGGTAGGTTCGGCAATCCGGCAAAGCTCGGTAATGTCGCCTATCTTGCTGGCGCCTAATTCTATCACCGCCATCTGATAGCTTTTATCCAGACGAAGCAACGTAAGCGGCAGACCGATGTGGTTGTTCAGGTTGCCGGAGGTGGCCAACACTTTGTACCGCTGGCTTAGTACTGCATAGAGCAGTTCTTTGGTGGTCGTCTTGCCATTGGTTCCGTTGATGCCCAGCACGGGTATTTTAAACTGACGGCGATGGTGGCGGGCAAGGTCCTGGAGGGTGGCAAGAGCGTCATTTACTACGATGAAGCGTTCGTCGGCTTTATATTGTTCTTCGTCGATGACTGCATAGGCAGCGCCTTTGTCAAGGGCTTCCCGGGCAAACTGGTTGGCGTTGAAGTTTGGGCCTTTCAGCGCAAAGAACAGCGCACCGGGCTCTATGCGGCGGGTATCGGTAGAAACTTTACCGCATTCCAAGAATTTTTCGTAAATACTGTGTAATCCCATAACAGATATTCGGTTATATTACAGTGATTGTACTTGTAATGAATGGGAAAGGAAAATGTGGTAGTAATAAAGAAGTAATGCTACATGTATTGCATAATCTCTTATTCATCCCCCTACCCCCTTCAAAGGGGGACAGTATCTGGCTGCTGTCCCCCTTTGAAGGGGGTAGGGGGATGAAACAGAACTACTTATTTACCACTACCAAAAATCTTGCATCCTGATCATCTAATACCACCCTCTTCATCCTGGTACAAACCTGCGCGTAATATTAATCATTCATTGCCTATGCCCCTAATTCTGAGCCTGGAAACCGCCACAAAAACCTGTTCGGTCGCCCTGCACCAGGACGCTACGCTGCTGGCCTTGCAGGAGGTACACCTGGAAAAGTCTCATGCTGCCCTGCTCCACCTCATGATCCAAAACCTGCTGGAGACTTGTCAGGTGAGTCGCACTGCGCTGGACGCCGTAGCGGTTTCTATGGGACCAGGTTCGTACACCGGTTTGCGCATAGGCGTTTCGGTAGCCAAAGGGCTGTGTTTTGCCCTGGACATTTCGCTCATTGCCGTAGGTACGCTGGAAGCGATGGCCTGGCAGGTCAACCGCTACAACACCCAACAGGCACTGCTCTGCCCCATGATCGACGCCCGGCGCATGGAAGTCTACTGCCTGGTACAACAGGCTGATAGCTCGCTGCTGATGCCTGCTACGGCGGTGGTGGTAGAAGAAAATACTTTTGAAAAATACCAGCAACAAGGAGCATTTTGGATTTTTGGCGACGGCGCAGAAAAATGCGCACCCCTCATCAGCCAAGCCGGGCAAACCCACTGGATTCCTGGCATTTACCCTTCGGCAAAAGCAATCGGCGCATTGGCGGCGCAGAAATTCGAGCAAAAAGCTTTTGAAGACTTAGCTTATTTCGTACCCCTTTACGGGAAAGAATTCTACACGACTAAACCTAAAACAAAATCCTGACGTTTTGGAGGTGTTGAAATAGGTGAGTATAACGCCTTGAAACACAAAGGCCACTAAGGTTTAGCACCGCAGCGGCGGCCGCAAAGGACACTATGACAGCGGACTGCACTTTGCGGCCGCCGCTGCGGTGAATCCCTTGTGTACCTCGTGTTTAAAAAAATCACGCTCTAAACACCTTAACACTCTAACACTTTCGCACCTTAACACCTAACAATGACAAATCCTGAAGAAACCATCATCAACAAAGTCGCTGGCAGTGCGCTGGTCACGTTTAATTTGGAAGATTATTATCCGCAGGGCGAGAGAGTGGTCTATGATCTCAAACAAAACCTGTTTCAGGAACTGATCCTGAGAGAAAAAGACTTCCGTGCCTTTGTCAAAGACTACGACTGGTCGCAGTATCAGGATCAGTATGTGGCGATGACCTGCTCGGCAGAGGCGATTGTACCAACCTGGGCGTATATGCTGCTGGCCATCCGGCTGGAACCTTATGCCCGCCGGGTCGTCTTTGGCAGCCTGGAAACGCTGGAAGCCGTCCTGTTTCAGGAAGCCCTGGCAAAAGTAGACCCTAATGCCTTCCGCGATGCCAAAGTGGTCGTCAAAGGCTGCGGTAAGTACCCGGTGCCGGTGTTTGCTTACGTAGAGATCACCCGGCTGCTGCGTCCTTACGCGGCCAGCATCATGTACGGAGAGCCTTGCAGCACCGTGCCCCTCTACAAAAAGCCGAAAGCGCGCTGACCTGCTATATGAAGCAAAAATTTTTCATGAACAGATACTTAAAAAAGCTGGCAGCAACTCTTTGATTCTCTTACCGTTGACGCTTTTTGCCACTTTGTGGTAGAAAAAAACGTATTAATTTTTGTGCTTACAGGTTTTCAAATATCGGGTGGACTTCCTTATATTCGTCCACTTTTATCGGGTCAAAAGGCTCCTGCTATAACCAACAACCCATACCTGTTAATCTGCACTGAATGACGACTACTGAAACCCTGACCTATGCCGTTCATCAATCGACCCTGACCGGGCTGGGCTTGTTAGACCACCAACAAAAATTTGTAGAAGTAAACGACGCTTTTTGCAGGATATACGGATACCTCCGGGAAGAATTGCTGGGCAAGTCGCTGCACATGCTGGAACCTGCCGGCTTTAAAGAACGCGCGCACCTTTTTTACCAGGACTATCTGAAGGGCAATATGGGCAAAGGCTTCCGGCAGATCCGCCGCAAAGATGGCTCATCTGCTACCGTCTACCTGGCGCAGGAAACCCTGAGCGGTGAGCAAGCCTCCTTCCGGCTGCTGAGCCTTGTAGAGATGCCTCCCCTGCCTGAGCCTGAGCCAAAGCCAGCCTCCGGCGAAAAAAATATTGCGGAAAATACCGACGTGGCCCTGTTGCGGTGCAGCCGACAGGGCGAGATACTGTTTGCCAACGAAGCTGCCCGTTCCCTGTTCTTTCTGCCCCAGGGCCATCGCAGCCTCGACACCCAGGTGTTTGTCTTCAGCGGCGATATTCACCGGGAAGTTTCGCTCATCCGGCTGCTCAACGAAAAATCCTCTTTTGAGCGTATAGAACTCTTGCTGAAACGACCCGACGAGACCCAGGCCTGGGTGCTGATGAGCGCCAAACCGCTGATCCTGGAAGGGGAGCTTTGCTATGATATTTCTGTCGTAGATATTGAATCTTTGAAAAAGCTGGAGAAAAAACTGCTGAGCCGGATCGAGGACCTCAAAAGCATCAACAAACAGCTTGATCATTTTGTCTACGGCGCGACCCACGATCTGAAAGCGCCGCTGGCTTCTGTTTCCGGACTGATCACTATCTTACGCCACGAAAAAGACCCGGCGCAGCGCGAGTTGTATTTTCAGTTGATGGACAAAAGCATCCACCGCCTCAATGAGTTTATCAAAGAAATTGTAGACTATTCGCGCAATGCCAACCAGGAACTTCATATCGAGAAGATTGATTTCCAGGCGATGATAGACGATGTTTTTGAAGGACTCGAGTATATGACCAACGCGGCTACCATCCGTAAAACCATCAGCGTCCGCCAGAAAACGCCCTTTTATGGCGACGAGCACCGCCTGAAGGTGATTCTGAACAACCTGGTCAGCAACGCCTACAAATACAGCAGCACCCACCGCCGCGACTGTTTTATAGAGGTAGACATACGCTCAGACAGCAAGCAGGCCACCATTCAGGTGCGCGACAATGGGCAGGGTATTTCAAAAGAGCATGTCGATAAGATTTTTGATATGTTCTTCCGGGCATCCGAAGGGCAGGGCGGTACTGGCTTAGGCTTGTACATTGTCAAAGAAACCATCTCAAAAATGCAGGGCAACATACATGTAGTGTCCGAACTTGGGCAGGGAACCTGCTTTGTGGTCACCATTCCTTCACTGCACCCGGCAAGCCAAAAGATGCAGATGAAGCTCGACATTTAATGTGCCTGCGTGAGCTGCCTCTCTTTGATACCTTCTAACACTTCCACAGACAAAGGCTTGACGATGTAGTCGCTGACCGTACCAAAGTTTTTGGCTTTGTTGACATCCGACTGGTCGGAAGACGAAGTCAGCATGTAGACCAGGGTATTGTCAAAATAAGGCGTTTTGATCTTCTCAAACCGCTGCAAAAACTCCCAGCCGTTGACAATGGGCATTCTGATGTCCAGAAAGATCATCGCAGGGGCTTCTTCCCCGTTTTTCTGAAGGTTTTGCAAGTGGTCGAGCCCATCCACTGCACTCAGGCAGGCCGTGATCTGCTCGGCAAAGCCGGTGATATCGGAGAGCTTTTCAAAAATAATATTGTTGATGGGATCATCGTCGATCACCAGCACTTTCTTAATCTTGGTCATAAGAATAGGTTTTTGCGTTTGGTAGCGTCACGGTAAACGTAGACCCTTTGGACACAACGGATTTCACCTTGATCGTACCGCGCAGCTTGTTGATGGTTTCTTTGGCAATATATAGCCCCAGCCCCGACCCTATCGAGTCGCGGGTTACCTGGAAGAACATAGTAAATATTTTGTCTAAGTAGCCTTTTTCAATGCCAATGCCATTGTCGGCTACAGCGATAACGGCCTGCCGGTCATTGATGGTGATATCGATATTGATTTGAGGATTGGCCAAATCGTATTTGTGGTATTTCAATGCATTGGAGATCAGGTTGATCAGGATCACGTAGATACGTATCTTATCCGAGTAAAACACCTCTTCTGCGGTGATGCGGGTATTGATCTTGACCTGATCGATGGTTTTGATGTATTTGAGCCTTTGCAGTACATCTTTGAGGATGGTATCAAAGTCGATCTCTTCGGTTTCTATTTCCAGCCTGGCGTTGCGGGAGTAGTCGGTCAGATCCTGGATGAGCTTGTCCATACGGTTGAGGCTTTGCTCCATCAGGTCGAGGTATTGCCCTTGTTCCTGGCTGCTGGGCGCAAAGCGGGAGATGTTGATCAGCCCCAGCGTAGAGGCCAGCGGCGCGCGCAGGTCGTGGGAAGCGCTGTACACAAAGCGGTCGAGCTCTTCGTTGATCTTGATGAGTTCCTGGTTTTTTTCTTTCAGCTTTTGCTCTGCCTCCTTGCGGTCTGTAATATCGCGCACCGCTCCATCGTAAAAGGTATGTCCGTTTTCATCCACCACCAGCATAAAGCTGCTCAGCCCCCAGAAGGTGGAGCCGTCTTTTCGCCGGAACAAAATGATTTTGTTGGTAAAGGCGGTTTGCTTTGCCAGCACTTTGGTACACACCCTCAGGTCAGCTTCCTGGGCAAACAGGGCGCTCAGGGAAACAGGGTGTCCCTCCTGGCCATAGCCAAACATATCGGCAAAAGCACAGTTGGAATACACCAGCCCCTGCTGATGATCTACCCGGAGGATGGCTTCCTTAATATTTTTGTTGATAGACTCCAGCCACTGTCTGCTTTCGTGTACAGTTTGCTCAGCCTTTTTGCGCTGGGTAATATCGCTCAGGGCACCAGACATGCCTGCCACTTCTCCGTTGTCGTCCAGGTAAGCCTTGACAAACATATCCATCCAGATGATCTGCTGCTGGCGGTTGACAAAACGGACCTCACGCCTCACGGTATGCCGTTTGCCGCAGATCATATCCTCAATAAGCTTTTCAAGAAGTTTTTTTTCAGTGGTATGGACAAAATCCGTGAGCGGGCGTTCCAGGCTATCATAAATGTCATAACCGCTGATTTCTCTCCAGGCCGGGTTCAGAAAAGACCAATGCCCCTGCCGGTCGGTCTGGAAGATCACTTCCCGCACATTTTCTACCACCGAACGGTATCGCTTTTCACTGTCTATGATCTTTTTGGCAGCGATCTTTTCTTCGGTCATATCCCGTACCACCATCGTAAAGCCTGCATACCGCCCTGCTGCATCCTGGCGGTCGTTGATGCTGATTTTGAAATAAAAAGATACTTGATAGTCTTGCAGGCAATACTCAAACTGCTGTATTTCCTCTGTTTTACTACGGTGAGCAAGAGCGATCTCGAGTTTGCTGGCAAAGGGAGCGGGGAAGATGTCGGTAAAAAGCCTGCCGTAACACTGCTCATGCCGGGTAATGAGCAGCCCTGTTTTTTCGGGCTTAATGTTGCTGGTCAGCAACCGGTGCGCTTTGTCAAATACATATACGTCATCGTCGATAGAAAAAAAGGCAGACCGGAGTTGTCCCTGGGTTTCATGGATTTCAGGCAATTCGGGCGTTTCGTTGGCGATGATCTCTCTGAGTTGCTCATTTTCTTGCTGCAAGCGCTGGATGGTTTTCAGCATGTCCTCCTGAGAAGCTGTTCTGAACTTCTCCTTTACTAAAACTTGCTGATCAACTGCCTTTAAGGCAGATATTTGTTTACTATATTCCTTTCTCACAACTCCTTTGATAACATTTGATAAATCGCATGGTCATACAAGACAAAAGCTAAAAAACCGGATATGAAATTAGCTATTTTTCCGTAGGTTTTTGCAGAAGAGGTCTGCCGTACCTGTTTTACGAAGTAACAAATGGTTGAATAAATTAGGATACGATTGATTTAAAAACGCAGTAAATCTCCACTTTTGTAAGGAATTAATAAAGTTGTTATGAACTTGCTGACAAAATAATAATATAGCTGATTTGTACTAAAAATAGGGACGGTATCGCCCCCGGTAGCCTTTCGCCAAAATTTTCATAGGATAGAACGCTGAGCGACACGTCAATAAGCACAGTGTTTTGCTAAAAACCGGACATTTAGTACAAAATGTGGCTAAACTGCCTTTTTCCTCTACCTGTTTATCAATATGATTTTTCCATGAATCAATTTCTCTACCTGCCCTTTACCCAAAAACAGATTCGGGATGAAAAACAGTTTTTTGCCCTATGTAAGAATTTGAAAAAACTACTACTTTTTAAGTGGCTTATGCCGGTCTTTAAGCTTTCAAAGCGAGCAGGGCCACATTCTCTACATGATGCGTATGCGGAAACATATCTACCGGCTGTAGTTTTTTGATCTCATAACGGTTAGCCAGCAGGCCCATGTCCCTGGCCTGGGTAGCCGGGTTGCAACTGACGTACACGATCTTCGGCGCGCCCAGACTGAGCAGCGTCTGCACCACCTCCGGGTGCATCCCCACGCGCGGCGGGTCGGTAATGATCACCTCCGGCAAGCCCTGCGCCCATACAAAATCCTCGCGCAGCAGTTCTTTGATGTCACCGGCAAAAAATGAGGTGTTGCTGATGTGGTTGATACTGACATTGACACGTGCATCTTCTACCGCTTCTTCTACGTACTCCACCCCTACTACTTTTTTCGCCTGCTTTGCTACGAAGTTAGCGATCGTACCGGTGCCGGTATACAGGTCATACACCGTTTCCTTGCCTTGCAGGTCAGCCATCGCCCTCACGGTCTGGTACAACTTGTAAGCCTGGGCGCTGTTGGTCTGGTAAAAGGACTTGGCGCTGACCCTAAATTTCAAATCTTCCATCGCCTCCATGATGTAAGGCTCACCGTGGTAGAGGATCACATTCTGGTCGTAGTAGGTATCGTTTTTCTTGGCGTTGATGATGTATTGCAGGGAAGTGAGGTGCGGAAAAGCATGTTTGATATGTCCCAGCAGGGCTTCTACCTGCGGAAGTGCTTCCGGCTCCAAAGCATCGCCGCCAAACTGTACGATGACCATCACCTGCCCCAGGCTGGACGTGCGGAGGGTAAGTGTGCGCAGCAATCCCCGGTGCGTTACGGCATCATAATACGTATAGCCTTGGGCTTTGGCAAACGCATCAATAGAGAGGCGAATGGCATTGGAAGGTTCCGGCTGAAGGTAGCAGTGGTGGATGTCGAGTATCTTGTCAAAGTTTTGCGGGATGTGAAACCCCAGGGCGTTTTTATCAACCTCTTCGTTGGATTCGATTTCTTCCCGGCTGAGCCAGCGTTTGCAGGAAAAAGCAAACTCCAACTTATTGCGGTAATACTGTGTCTGTTCAGAAGGAAGGATAGGGCTTACCGGCGGCAGCGGCACCTTGGCGATGCGTTGAAAGTGGTCGGCTACCTGCTGCTGCTTGTATTGTAACTGAAGCTCGTAGGGAATGTGCTGCCACTTGCAGCCCCCGCAGGTACCGAAATGTTCGCAGAAAGGCACCACACGCTGGGCAGACAGTTGATGAAAATGAATAGGAACCGCTTCCCAATACTGCTTCTTGCGGCGGGTGATGCGCAGGTCTGCCACGTCGCCCGGCGCGGCCTGGTTGACAAAGATGACCCTGCCCTCGTGATGGGCGATGCATTTGCCCTCAGCAGCCATACGTTCGATGGGTACCGCTTGGATGATATTATTTTTCTTGGTTTTCATAAGGGCACAAAAGTATAGTATTTACAATTTCTTAAAGAAGATTACAGGAATATTCTTACTTTTATCAGGATGAGAAGAGTAAAGATTACAGGACTGGTCCTGATCAGTCTGATCGCGTATCACAGCCAGGCATCGCATATTGTGGGGGGCGAATTTGAACTGGTACATGTGCAGGATTTTCAATACAAGCTTAATCTGATCCAGTATTTTGACGAAGTGCATGGCAATTCGGAAGCCGAAGATGATTTTGCCAATGCTTACATTTTCCGCAAAAAAGACGAAGTGCTTGTAGAAGTCGTGCGCCTGGATAGGGTCAGTTCTGAGTTTATCAAGTACACCAACCCTTCGTGTGCCGAAGGAGACCTGGTCACCCGCCGCATATTCTACAGTGCCACGATCACCTTGCCGCCTGCCCGCTACAACGACCCGGAAGGCTATTTTGTCGTCTATGAGCGGTGCTGCCGCAACGAGATCATCAGCAACCTGGTAGACCCCGGCCAAAACGGGCAGGCATTTTATATGGAGTTCCCCCCGGTGGTCAAAAACGAAAAACCTTTTGTAGACAGTTCGCCGGTACTGGCGCCCCCCATCAGTGATTATGCCTGCGCTGGACGGAAGTTCTACTACGACCTGCGCGGCGCCGATCCCGACGGCGATTCACTGGTTTACTCCCTGGCTGTGCCTTTCAACAGTTCGGTCAGCAGCCAACCCCTTCCTACGCCTGGCGGCAGGCCGCAGAGAGATGTCAATTTCAAACCAGGCATTGGATTAAGTAATATGATACCGGGCACACCGCCCTTGCAGATCAGCCCGGAAGGTATTCTCACCGTAACGCCTGCCGATACCGGCGTTTATGTCTATGGGATCAAGGTAGAACAATATCGCGGGGGCGTCAGGATCGGCGAAGTGCGGCGCGACTTTCAGATGCAGGTGCTGGATTGCGACCCGGGCAGCGCCCCGCAGGTAAAGGGTAAGGTAAGAAATGTGTTGTACCAGGAAGGCGATCTTATCCAATTTGCCCCGGGCGAAGCCCGTTGTATCGAGGTGCTGGTGACCGACGCCGACCCGGACGAAAGGATCACCCTCAAGGCAGAAGGCGTCAACTTCCCCCAGGATATACAAAGCCTGGTACCGGCTGCTATCTTTCCGCTGAATGGCACAAGCGATACGCTCCGCTTCAACGTCTGCCTGCCCGAATGCCCCTACACACCAGAACCGATGCGCATCAATATTATCGCCTTTGACAACGCCTGTAGCCAGCCTCTGTCCGATACGCTCAGGCTTACGGTAGACTACGATGGCCCACCCAACGAAGACCCTTTTATTGAAAACAACCCGAATGTGATCAATGCAGAGATAACGGCAGGAGAAACCTATACGCTGCCCTTGCGCGGTCTGGACAACGACCTGGATCAGCTTACCCTGACAGCCACAGGCGAAGGTTTCGATCTGGACGATTACGGCATGTCGCTGGTAGAAGAACTGCTGGTACCAGGGGAAGTGAAGAAAACCTTCCAATGGGATGCCAGTTGCGCTTTGTATGATTTTACGGAACGCAGCGAGTTCACCGTACTCATTTCGCTGAGCGACGACAGCGACTGCTCCCCGGGCGAGCCCGACCTGCTGCGCCTTCGCCTGAAAGTCAACGTACCTGCCAACAACCGCCCTAAAGTAACGCTGGATGAGCTGGCCTCCCGGGAAATCACGATTCGCATAGACGAAACCCTGGCCTTTGATGTGATCGCAGAAGATAAAGATGGCGACCTTATCCGGCTTTTTGCCGTTGGCGACGGCTTTGACCTGGAAGCGTACAATATGAGCTTTCAGGAGAATGCAGGCATCAGAAAGATCAGCTCTCCTTTTAGCTGGCGCCTTTCCTGCAACAATATTGACTTAGGCGAAAAAAGCCGTTTTGATCTTAGCTTTATTGCCGAAGACCAGAACAACTGTAGCGCACCGGGAGGCGATACCGTACGTGTGACCATCAATATAGTGCCGCCGGACAACGATCCTCCTGTGGCGCGCATCCGCGGCGTATCTGCCGACACGGTGCAGGCTGTGGTAGGACAAACCGTACTCCTCGATGTACAGGGCGACGATGCAGATGTTGACCTGCTCACTTTGCGCCTGGCAGGAATTACGCAGGATGGGGTAAGCCTGGACCCGGAAACCACCAATTTTATTTTTGCCAATGTGCGTGCCTATGGCTCGGTCACTTCCCTACTTTCGTGGATACCAGAGTGTTCAGCGCTGGCAGCAGACGGCAGAAGCACTTTCTACGAGCTTTCTTTTGTGGTGGAAGATGATAAATGCTTCAATGCCAAAAGCGATTCGGTCAGCATCACCGTGCAACTCTTTGACATTCCGCTGAACTTAGACGAATACCTGCCTAATAATGCATTTACGCCTAACAGCGACGGACACGGAGACTATTTCTATCTGCCTACCCTGCCCCGGGGCAACTGCTACAACCGTTTTGAGAAGATTGAAATATTCAGCCGTTGGGGCAACCTGGTATTCATCGCGGATAACCTTGACTTCCGCTGGTATGCCGACGGCGTGTCCAGCGGCGCTTACTATTACATTGTTTACTACACCCGACAGCAATACAAAAACAGGGTCTACGTCTACCGCGACAGTCCATAAACTATCTGATGGAGCAAACGTTTACTGTCGCCTAAGGGAGGAGTTGGTTGAAAACTCAATAGATGAGCTGTCAATTGTCAAAAACAAGCTGTAGCTTTATGGCTATAAGGGATGTATGCGCCAT
>JBBSNI010000070.1:0-18109 GCA_038232695.1 Cytophagales bacterium | reverse complement strand
GACCAGCTATGAAAACCCGCAGCCGTTGCCCCGTATTTCTATCGATGAGCCTACCATGAATATGCTCTTTACGATCAATACCTCGCCGTTTTTTGGCAAAGAGGGCAAGTTCGTCACCTCGCGCCACCTGCGCGACCGCCTGTTCAAAGAAATAGAAAAGAACCTGGCTTTGCGGGTAGAAGAAACCGGCAACGAAGATAAGTTCCTGGTCTATGGGCGCGGCGTACTGCATTTGTCGGTGCTTATTGAGACCATGCGCCGCGAAGGATACGAGTTTCAGGTAGGCCAGCCCCAGGTGATCTTCAAAGAGATAGACGGTGTACGCTGCGAACCCATAGAGATGATGGTTGTGGACGTGCCCGCCGAGTCTTCCGGCAAGGTCATAGAACTGGCTACCCAGCGCAAGGGCGAGTTGCTGGTGATGGAGCCCCGTGGCGATATGCAGCACCTGGAATTTGACATTCCTGCCAGGGGCATCATCGGGCTGCGGAACAACATGCTGACGGCTACCGCCGGGGAGGCTGTCATGACGCACCGGTTTAAAGAGTATCAACCTTACAAAGGCATTATACCGGAAAGAACCAACGGCTCGCTGATCTCTATGGATATGGGCATGGGAACGCCATATGCGATCGACAAATTACAAGACCGGGGCATCTTTTTTGTAGACCCGGGCCAAGATATCTACGGAGGGCAGGTTATCGGGGAACACACCCGCGGCAACGACCTGGTCGTGAATATCCTGAAAGGTAAAAAACTGACGAATATGCGTGCGTCCGGTTCGGATAACAACGTTAAAATTGCGCCTAAAAAGGAGTTTTCATTGGAAGAGGCGCTGGAGTATATTCAGAAAGATGAGTATGTGGAAGTGACGCCCAAGTCTATCCGTATGCGCAAGATCTATCTGGACGAGAACGAACGAAAGCGTATGACCGCCAAGATGGAAGCGCAGTAAGGTAATCTCACTTCTTATCAAATGCACTCTCACAAGGAGTGCATTTTTATTTTGCGGCGCAATTGCTTATTCTTGTTATACTTTAACAAAAACGGTTTGTCCTGAAATTTTTCTTATGAACCAGCAGGCAGATATTGCAGAGGTACAAGATTTTTTATATTCCCTTATCACCCAACAGGCAGATGAAAACGCGATGCGCTGGCTGAAGCAGCAAATCGGTAAACTTCATGGAGAAGCTGCCAGTCGTCACCTGTACCTGGCTTTTGGTACGGCGTCCCGTTTTTTCAGCAAAGAGCCGCTTCAGCTTTCCGCAACATCGCAGACCGGGGCAGACCAGCTTCGAAAAGGTTTTCAGCCTGCCCACTGGCAGGTATTGCAAACCGTTAGGACTTACCTGCTGCTGCATGTACCTTCGGAAAACGCTGACCAGCAGCTTGTTGTCTTAAACAAACTTTTTGAGACAGCCGATATGTCGGAGCAGGTCGCGTTGTATGCTGCCCTGCCGCTGCTGCCAAATCCTGAACACCTGACAGCAAGAGCCTCAGAAGGCCTACGCACCAATATGACCGTAGTTTTTGATGCCATCGCCCTGCACAATCCTTATCCGGCGGATTATTTTAAGGAAGAAGCCTGGAACCAGATGGTGCTGAAAGCCGTGTTTATGCAAAGACCTTTGTACCGGATCTACGGCGCTGAGGCACGGGCCAATGAGGAACTGGCCAGAATTCTCATAGACTTTGCCCATGAGCGCTGGGCTGCCCACCGGCAGGTGATGCCGGAACTCTGGCGTTTTGTTGCGCCTTTTATCGGGCAAAGCTATTGGAAAGATATTCAAAAAGTGCTCAGCGAAGGGCAACTCCTGGAAGTAGAAGCCGCTTTGCTGGCTTGTGCTCAAAGCAGTTACCCGGACGCCAAAGAAACATTAAATCATCACCCGGACATAAAGCACAGGGTTGATACCGGCCAATTGACCTGGCAAGACATCGGACAACGTGATGCAAACCCTATGCTGTAAGCCAGAAGTATTTTTCTTTTAACTCCGGTCTTCCTTTCAACACATAAACCATACACAACCATGAAATACATTGACCCCCACATCCACGTTACTTCCCGCACTACCGACGACTATGAAGCCATGCAGCAGGCAGGTATTGTAGCGATCATTGAACCAGCCTTCTGGTTAGGGCAGCCTCGAACGCAGGCAGGCAGCTTTCAGGATTACTTCAGCAGCCTGGTAGGTTTTGAGCGGTTCCGTGCCAGCCAGTTTGGCATCAGGCACTATTGCACCATCGGGCTAAACTCCAAAGAAGCCAACAACGAAGCCTTGGCCGAGCAGGTCATGGACCTCTTGCCCTTGTACCTGGGCAAAGAAGGCGTGGTAGCGGTAGGAGAGATCGGCTACGACGACCAGACCGCCATAGAAGATAAGTACTTTCGCCAGCAATTAGAACTGGCCAAAGATGTAAGCCTGCCGGTGATGATCCACACACCGCACCGCGACAAGAAAAGAGGCACAACCCGCAGCATGGATGTATGCCAGGAGCATAGCCTGGAGCCTGGTATGGTCGTGATAGATCATAACAATGAGGAAACTGTGAAGGAAGTGCTGGACAGAGGCTTTTGGGCAGCCTTTTCTATCTATCCGCATACCAAAATGGGCAGCGAGCGCATGGTAGAAATCGTACGTCAGTACGGACCGGAACGTATCATCGTAGACAGCGCTGCCGACTGGGGCATCAGCGACCCGCTGGCGGTGCCGAAAACCGCTGCCTTGATGATTGAAAAAGGACTGCCCGAAGAACATGCTCACCTCACCTGCTACCAGAATGCCCTGACGGCTTACGGACAAAGCGGCCAGATGCAAGAAAGCGACTGGCTGCAAAACGAAGCCATAGACCAGCGAAAGCTGTTTTCCGGCAATTCCATCCTTCGCGGCGGGCAAATGCCTAAGGTGGGGTAGGAGGTCCCTCTTATTCTGTCGGTTGGCTCGCCAGGTTGGTCGGGAAGTTGCTATGGTTGGTCTATCACTCCTGTTTTCCCCAGGAAATATCCTTTAGTTTACGTTACTGGATAGTAGTTAACCAACCCTTTACCATGATAAGATACCTGATGCTGTTGCCCTTTTTGCTAAGCTGGACAAGCGTAGTGTTAGCCCAAAGCCAAGTGACCGGGCAGGTCATAGATACCGAAAATAAGACACCGCTGGAATATGCTACCGTCAGTCTGCTCCAGCCATCCGACTCGTCCCTAGTCAGCGGCGGACTCACCGACACCCAGGGAAAGTTTGCCATTGAGATACCGACAGGAAAGTATCTGGCCAGAATCCAATATGTTTCTTACGAGACCAAAATTATTAACGATCTTTCGGTAGGGGAAAATATCAAAGACCTGGGCAGAATTTCTTTGGTTGCTTCCACCGCCACGCTTTCTGAAGTAGTGGTAGAAGGCAAGAAAGAACAAAGCGTACTGGAATTAGACAAGCGGGTGTTCAACGTAGGACAAGACCTGAGCAACACCGGACGCAACGCCTCCGAGATCCTGGACAATCTGCCCTCTGTCGTAGTAGATGTAGAAGGCAACGTAAGCCTGAGAGGCAGCGGCAACGTGCGCATCCTGGTAGACGGTAAGCCTTCCGGTCTGATCGGCATCGGGAATACCAACGGGCTGCGCAGCTTGTCCGGTGATATGATTGAGCGGATAGAGGTGGTAACTAACCCTTCGGCGCGCTACGATGCGCAAGGCTCGGCAGGTATCATCAACATTGTACTCAAAAAGCAGAAAAACTCCGGTCTGAACGGCTCGTTTACCGGCAACCTGGGCTATCCCCAGAACTACGGCGGCGCTGTTAACCTGAACTACCGCAAAGAGCATATCAATTTTTTTGTCAATTATAGCCTGAACTATCGCCAAAGCCCGGGCAGCAGTACTTCTTTCCAAAGATTTTCCCTGCCCGATACCAGCTACATCACCCGGCGTACGTCTGACCGTGTCCGTGGCGGACTTTCCAATAACTTCAGAGCAGGCACCGATTTTATTATCAATAACTATAATACACTGACGGCTTCCGCGCTCTTCCGGGTATCTGATGAGGAAAACACTTCAAATATTTTATACCGCGACTTTACTACTGCCGAGCAATTACTGCAACGCACCCTGCGTACGGATGTAGAAACCGAAGAAGAACAGAACCAGGAATATGAGCTTTATTATAAAAGGACTTTCCCGCAAAAAGGCAGAGAACTTTCTGCAAACGTACAATACCGGGAAAGCGGTGAAATTGAGCGGTCTAATATCAATGAATCCGAAGGCATCCCGGAACTCAGCCCTTCCCTGCTTCAACGGTCTTACAACGACGGCAGCGAAAACCAGTTGCTTATGCAGGCCGATTATGTGCATCCCTTCCTGGAAAAAGGGAAGTTCGAGACCGGTTACCGCAGCACCTTGCGGAAAATTACCAACCGCTACATCGTAGAAGAGCAGGCAGAATCCGGTATCTGGAGCCCGCTGGACGAGTTTAACAACGACTTTGCCTACAACGAAAACATCTATGCGCTCTATGCCATTGCCAGCAACAAAACAGGCAAGTGGTCTTATCAGGGCGGGTTGCGTATGGAGGCTACCGATATTGCTACGCATTTGATAGAAACCAGTGAGAAAAACAACAAAAATTATGTCAACTTTTTTCCCAGCGCCTTTCTGACCTATACTTTGAAAGAAGGCAGTTCGCTGCAAGCCAGCTACAGCCGCCGCATCAACCGGCCCGGCTTCCGCTCGCTCAACCCATTTTCTTCATTCACCGATGCCCGCAACATACGCAGCGGCAACCCTGACCTTAACCCTGAATATACCGACAGCTATGAGTTGGGTTATCTGCGCAACTTTGCCAAAGGAAATATCTACGCAGGCGGCTATTACCGCTACACCGACGGTGTGGTAGAGCGCATCAGTACGGTAGAGGCAGATGGCATCACCTATACCCGTCCGCAAAACCTGAGCACGCAAAATTCCTTTGGCATAGAACTCAATGCTACCCAGGATTTGCTTCCCTGGTGGACGGTCAACGGCAACGCCAACTTTTACCGGGCCATCACAGAAGGGCAGTCCGGTGACCTGCTGCTCAGCAGCGATACCTATACGCTCAGCAGCCGTATGACTTCCAAATGGAATGTTCCCAAGCTGTTCGAAGTACAACTCAGCGGATTTTACCGTGCGCCGGAGCAAACGCCGCAGGGCAGAAGGAAATCATTTTATAGTGTAGACATAGGTGTCAACAGAGATGTACTGAATAATAAGGGAACGGTGGTACTTAGTGTCCGCGATGTGTTCAACAGCCGCAGGTTCCGGTTCGAGACGATGACAGAGAATTACTTTGAGGAGACGAACTTTCAATGGAGTGTACGGCAGATCACCCTGTCTTTCACCTACCGACTCAACCAGATCAAAGGCCGCGACCGCAGCCAGAAGCGCGGTGGTGACGGTGGGACGAGCCCGGACGAGGGGGATTTTTGATAGGCAACATGGCAAGGAAGTGAAGGATTGAAGAGTTGAAGGACTGAATAGGTGGTATTGTTATTCCTTTTTGTCTTGGGCTTCTTTTATTTTTCTTTCTATCAGTTCTTTATGTTGTTGTGCTGCTTGTTTCACAATACTATTGATTTCCTTATCACTGAGTTGTTCTCCATAGGATTTTTCTATTTCTGTTGTTTCTAAAGCATCTTGTAGAATTAATTTATATTTACTCAAGCTAAATTGTATTGAAATTTGGCTTGCATGATTAAACTCTCCAAAATCTGCCTGGATAAATGAATTAAAATTATAGATAAGTACAGCATGATTGGTGTCTTGCTTGATCCTATTTCTATTTTCTGAAATAGCATTATACTTATCCTGGTTATTGCCACCACGATCAATATAAATACGAAAGCTATGACTTACATAAAATCTATCAAACTTCTCGCAAGCAGTAATAAACTGCTGACAGGTTCGGGCAATAGAATCATCATATATCTCCAGGATAGCCTCTTTGGTTTTTAGTATCTCAACTTTTTTCCCCACAGTTTTAACCTTTTGCTCAAGCAAAGCAATTTCTTTGTCCAGATCATCCGGTTCCTCTATGCTTTCTCCTTTGGCACCTGCAATCATGATTTCCAGAGAACGTACAAGATTTTTTGCTATGTAGTTGATGAAGGGTTCTATCATGCCGGCGTCGGCTTGTTGCAGGGCGGAGAAGTAGTTGGCTTTGTCTTCTGTTTTGATAATGACGGGAGGATAGCCGAAACGTATCAAGATGAAATTCATCAAGATTCTGGCTACTCTTCCGTTGCCATCGTCAAAGAGATGAATGCGTATAAATTTATAGTGAAATTCTGCTGCCAATATGATCGAGTTAATGTCAGGAAGACCTGCTTTCTCCTGATACCATTCCATCAGATCATGCATCAAAGCAGGCGTTTCTTCCGGGGTAGCAAAACGGAAAATCTCACCTGTTCTGGTCAGCACATGGTTAGGAAGCGTTTTGTACTTGCCAACTTCTACTCTTTTTTTTGTATGTTGTCCATCAGGCGTAATGGCATCCACTTCATAGGGTTCCTTCAACAATAAGGTGTGAAGCTCGCGGATGAAGGTTTCCGTGAAGGGATAGTTGCCTTTTACAACATCTGTCACCCATTGGATGGCTTTGTCGTGGCCGGTAATTTCAATATGGTCTTTAAGCGGTTTGCCTTGCGCGGTAATCCCATGTAGGATCAGTGCCTTGGTTTCGCCAAACGTCAGAGAATTGCCTTCCAGATGGTTGGAATGATAGTTCCAGTCCAGGCGAAACTTCTGCATGATTACCGCTTCCTGCTCATTGTTGATAGGTCGGAGCCGATCCAGTTCGGTTTTAAGCTGTAATGCTTCTTTTATTGGTTCCATATTCCTTTAGCCTAATTTTAGGGCCAGGCTACAATAGATGTTTATACGATCACTGCGCATAACTATGCGCCTCACGCATTTCTTTAAGCTGTTCAAACAGCTTGGTTTCTTTATCACTTAAATTTTTGGGAAGCATCACGTTTACCTTCGCATATAGGTTACCGTATCGGTCAGCCTGCTGGTACACAGGCATCCCTAAGCCTTTCAGTCGCAACACTTTGCCGTTTTCTGTCTCTTTGGGAATGTTAATGCTTACCTGTCCTTTCAGGGTATCAATGTGTGTTTTACCTCCTAAAACGGCCGTGTACAAATCTACCGGCACATCTACATACAGATCGTCCCCCTTCCGCTCTATGGTGGGATGGTTGAAAACCTGCACTTTTAGGTACAAATCTCCGGCGGGACCGCCCTGTGTGCCAGGGGCGCCTTTGCCTTTGATCCTCAGCGTCTGTCCGTCGCTAACGCCCGGCTTGAGTTTGATCCTGATCTTTTTGACGTCCAGGCTCAGCACCCGCGAGGTGCCCTGGTAGGCTTCTTCCAGACTGATGATCACCTGCGCCTCATAGTCTTGCCCTTTATAGCCGCCGAACCCTGGCTGGCTATAGGTGCTGCCGCCCGCTGAGGCATTGCTGAAACTTCCTCCGAAGAAGCTCTCAAAAAAGTCGGAATAGCCTCTGCCGCCAAACAGGTCGTTGAGGTCGCCTTCGAATTCTACGCGCGTACCGCCGCGGCTTGCCCTGCCAAAGGGGTTACCATTAAAGCCGCCGCCCTGCGCTTCCTGCTGCTGGTAGTATTTCCAGTTGGCGCCCAGTTCGTCGTAGTGCTTTCTTTTCTCCGGGTCTTTAAGCACCTCATACGCTTCAGCAACATCCTTGAATTTTTCTTCCGCCTTTTTGTCGTCCGGGTTTTTGTCCGGATGGTACTTTACAGCCAGCTTGCGATACGCTTTTTTGATCTCGTCCTGCGTAGCGCTTTTGCTTACCCCCAATGTCTTATAATAGTCTTTATAGTCCATATGTCTCTGATGTCAAGCGTAAAATACAATTTTATAACAGCAATAAAAAAGGCGGGCTAAAAACCCGCCTGTTTGTCTTGTTAGGCTACTTTGATAAGCCGGGCTGGTTTGGGCTTCACCTCTTCCCGCTTGGGCAGGCTCAGGTGCAGGATACCGTTTTCATACCGGGCTTTGATCTTGTCGCCATCTACCTGGCCTTCGGGCAGCCGGAAGCTGCGCTGGAAAGACTGGTAGCTAAACTCACGTTTGGTATATTTACCTTCTTCTTTCTCTTCATTTTTTTGTTCTTTTTCAGAAGAGATCGTCAGCACGTCATGTTCAACTTCTACTTTGAAGTCTTCCTTACTCATACCGGGAGCAGCTACTTCTACTTCGTAGCCCTCTTCAGATTCTTTTACATTGACGGCAGGCAAGCTGGTATTAAAACCGTTGTTGCCATCAAACCATTTTTCAACGTCTTTGGTCAGAAAGTCGTCAAAGAAAGCCGGAAATCTGTTGTTATATCTTATCAGTGTCATGGTTTTTTAAGTTTTATGGTTAATAATGTTTGTTAACAGGATATAAACAAACAGGATACCAAGCCAAATTCCATTGAAAAATAAGACAAAATGTCACTTTTCTATGAAAAATATTCATGTAATGCGACAAAATGTCTTATTTCTGTCAGGCGATTGTCAGCTTTTGTCTCCCCTTTTATGGCTCTGCCACATACTTAGTCAGTATCCGTTTGCCATAATAGAGCAGCCCTGCAAGCGAGATCGTCAGCAGGGTAATAAATATGAGTTGCGTGGTGAAGTTGGCGCCGCCCCCTTCTTCCACCAGCGTCTTCAGCACCTTTGCCTGGCTGCCTATCCAAATAAAAAATAAAGTGCGGGGCAGCATACCCAGCGTACCGGCCAGCAAATAGTTTTTCAGGCTAACACCTGCCACAGGCAATACCACATTCATAATAGCAAAAGGCAACACCGGCGAAATGCGCGCCATCAGGATGATCCCAAACTGGTTGCCCCGCAGCCCCTGCATAAAGCGGTCGATCTGCGAAGCTTTCTTCCCGGGCAGTTGCCTGACCGTTTCCAGAAATACACCCTGGTCTATCAAACGGGTTAAGTGGTAACCAATCAGCGAGGCGATGATGTAGCTCAACACCACCCAGGGTACAGCATACATTCCCAGAAAATAGCCGCTCAGCAAAGCAATGAAGGTAGTAGGTGTCAGGGCAAACCCCATTGTCAGGCAGCTTACCAGGAAAAAGAATACCCAAACCTGTAAACCAAAGCTGCGGATGAGCGGTTCGTACGTAATGGCGTAGTAAGAAACGACAGAGCTGAAAGTCAAGGGCATTACCGCCATCCAGAGAAACAGCAAGAGTGTCCTGCGGTTGGCGCGTACCAGTTGGGTCAAAAGCATAAAAATGAAACAAATAGTAAAAGGCGAAGGTATAACAAAAGAGTTGGAAGTCCGAAGCTGGAAGCCCGCTGTGAAAAACTTCCGGCTACTGTCTTCCGTCTTCCCGCTTCAAAATTCACTAATGTAACCAAATATGAAATTCGGAACCAAAGCCATACATGCCGGCGTCGAGCCGGACCCTTCTACCGGGGCCATCATGACGCCCATCTACCAGACTTCTACCTATGTACAAACCTCACCCGGCAAGCACAAAGGGTTTGAATATGCCCGTACCCAGAATCCTACGCGCCTGGCGCTGGAGAAGAACCTGGCAGCGCTGGAAAACGGCACACACGCCCGGTGTTTTGCCTCCGGCATGGCCGCTACGGATACCATCATCAAACTGCTCAAGCCAGGCGATGAGGTGATCAGCACCAACGACCTGTACGGGGGCACCTACCGCATCTTTACCAAAGTATTTCAAAACTTTGGCATCAAGTTCAAATTCATACCGATGCAGGAAGTGAGCAGCATTAAAGAACATCTATCTTCTCATACCAGAATGCTTTGGGTAGAAACCCCTACCAACCCTATGATGAATATCGTAGACATTGCCGCCGTGTCGGAACTGGCTAAAGATATAGGGGCCATGGTCGTAGTAGACAATACTTTTGCCAGCCCTTACCTGCAAAACCCGCTGGACTTAGGTGCCGATATGGTCATGCATTCTATCACCAAATATTTAGGAGGTCACTCCGATACGGTCATGGGAGCCATCATTGTCAAAGATACCGAACTGGATGAAAGGTTAGGCTTTCTGCAAAACAGTTGCGGTGCCATCCCTGGCCCGCAAGACTGCTTCCTGGTGTTGCGCGGGATCAAGACCCTGCACCTGCGTATGCAGCGACATTGCGAAAATGGACGGAAAGTAGCTGAATTTCTCAACAACCATGCACAGGTAGAAAAAGTATACTGGCCCGGCCTGGAAGATATGCCAGGGTATGCTATCGCCAAAAAGCAGATGCGCGACTTTGGCGGTATGTTGTCCTTTGTGCTGAAAGGCAACCGGATGGAAGATGCCTTCCGCGTACTGGAGCGGCTCAAAGTCTTCTCCCTGGCCGAGTCGCTGGGCGGTGTAGAGTCGCTGGCGGGGCATCCGGCCAGCATGACCCATGCCAGCATTCCCAAAGAAGAACGGGAAAAGACAGGGCTGAGCGATTCGCTGATCCGGCTGAGTGTAGGTATCGAAGATGCCGAAGATCTGATAGAAGATTTGGAGCAGGCTATCACAGGCAGGTAGTACAAAAATCATTTAAGATTATATTTTATTACGCAGGCCATGTTATCGCAGAAATGCGATTTTAGTCTTATCAGGCTGTGCTTAAGTTTGGGGCTTCAAACTAAAAAGCATAGACCATGATCAAATCATACTGGAAAACAAGTTTGCTGGCTTTGGCTTTAGCGGCTACCGGCACTGGAAAGACCCTGGCGCAGTCAGAAGCAGCCGAATTTATCAAAGGAGGTGTGCAGGATGCCGGCACCCTGCTGGGCGCTTATGTTCAGCCTTTCGGCGAATCATTTGGCGTCAATATGAATTCCGGCTGGGTGCATACGGCTGCTCCGCTCAAGCCTGGGCGTTTTGAGTTGCGCATCATTGCCAATGCTACCTTTGTACCTGTTGGCAATAGAACGTACAATCTGGATGCACTGGGATTTAAAAAACCTGTTTCGCGCGCATTGTACGGAGAGACGGCAACAGAACAATGGGAGTATACCAACCCGGTCGCACCTACGATCTTTGGTTCGGTAGACGAGACAGTGAGCATACGCAAAACCCTTACGTATACCAACCCTTCTACCGGACAGCAGGAAACCGAAACCCTTGCCAGCTTATCGTTGCCCCAGGGTATTGGCATTGGCGTAAATCCCCTGCCGGTCATTCCGCAACTCAGTGTAGGCTTGCCTTTGGGCAGTGAGATCATGGTGCGTTTTCTGCCAGCCGTAAGTATTGGCTCCGGTGATAACGCTTTTACTTTTGACGGACTGTGGGGCGTAGGCGCCAAGCATAGCATCAAACAGTGGATACCTGGCATCAAGTCGTTGCCCTTTAACCTGTCGGTAGCCATGGGATACACTTCTTCCAAGTCCAGCTTAGGCTTTGAGTCGCTGACGCCGGAAGCACCGGCAGGCGCGCAGTTTGCCGACCCGGACCTGGCGGGAACAAGCTATCAAGGCCCTTCGGTAGAAGAAACCGATTATATAAAGCAAGGATTGATACTGCATACCACAGCTTGGAATACAAGTGTATTGATTTCCAAGAAAATGTCTGTGCTAAGTGCTTTTGGCGGACTCCGGTATGCCCGTTCTGCTACAAATGTTACGCTAAGTGGTATTTATGGCGTAGCCGGTGAGCCTTATATCAATGCAAACAATCCTGCTGACCCCAATAACAACCGCTATACGCTGATCAACACGGAAAAAGATCCTATTGACATTGACATGCCCATCGGGCAGTTAGGCCTGACAGGTGGTTTCCGCCTGAAGCTTGGATTTATCAGCTTCTTTGGCGAAGGTACCTGGTCTAGATATTCTACCATCTCCGCCGGTATGGGGTTTGGTTGGATGAACTAACGTCCGCAATCATTTTTGAGGCTGCTATTGCCTTGGTTGCTCCAGATAAAACGCAAAAAGCCGGAAGAATCTCCGGCTTTTTGCGTTTCATGCTGCTTGTGTTCATGCCGTATAGCTGGCGTCCCGCATCATGGATTTCAGGTCTTCTAAGGCCAGTTTGATATTTTCCTGCTGGCCTATGATCAAATTCCTGGTAGACGCAGGCACTGATGCTGCCGGTAGCCTTTGCTCATATTCGGCCAGTACGCTTGTTTCGTGGCGGAGGCAGCCTTTTAAGGTGCGTTCTATATGGTTGAGCAGATAAAGCAGGTCAGGATTGACAAGCGATTGTTGTATTTTGCCCTGGACATGCTGAAAGACAGCAGGCTCTCCCCCCAGGCACTTGATCTCTTCTCTGATTGATTTTTTGAAGTGTTCTCTTTGCTCTGCCAAGCTCATGAGCCAGCCTTTCAGGGCAGGTACATCCATTTCTTCGGCTGCTTTTTGATAGCCTCTTTTGGCGTCGCAGTTTATCTCAAGCAAATTGTTTAGCAATTTTGTGATCGATGGTTCTTTGGTCATGATTTTGGTCTTGTCTGTTAAAGATAAAAAATGTTTTTCTACTAATAACAACGCAAGACAGGGAAAGTAGATTGTTAATTTTTTAGTAAAAATGAAATCTTTTCAACTTTTGTTAAAAACTGTGTAGTTTTATTCGCGGCGCAGTGTTTCTGCCGGATTGGCGGTAGCTGCTTTTACTGACTGAATAGTCACTACCATAATAGATACAATAAAAGCCAGAAACCCTACCAGGATAAAAACACCTACATTAATATCGACATGGTAAGCAAAATCAGAGAGCCAGACGTTGATAAAATAATACGCAATAGGTGCTGCTATCACTGTCGCCACGAAGATCAGTAAGAAAAACTCCCGGTTGAGCAACAGCAGGATTTGTCCTACGGAAGCGCCCATCACCTTACGGATACCGATCTCTTTGACACGCAGGTTGGTCAGGTACGCGGTAAGTCCGACCAGCCCCAGCAGAGCCAGCACGACAGCCACTATACTCAGCCAAATAGTCAGCGCGCTCACCTGCTGTTCCTGTTCGTAGAGTTTGCCTAATTGCTCTTCCAGAAAAGTAACTTCAAAGGGCCAATCTTTGATCACTTTATGGAAAGCGTCTTCCATCAACCCAACCGTTTCGCTCAGGTTTTTGGTATCAATTTTTACAATAGCCTGGTATATCTGCCCGGGGTCCGGCTCTTTGCTGATCCGCACAAACAGGGGATGTATTGCCTGGCGCAGCGAGTTTAAATGAATATCTTCTACGAAACCGGTAATGACGAAAGGTTTGTTCAGGTTATCAGCCGGACTATCAGCATCCAGGTCGGTCATGACCGTCCTGCCAATGAGTTGCTCCTGAGAGATACCGCCTGCTGCACTCAAGGTTCGGGCGGCAGGCTCGTTGATCAGAAAAATCTCTTTGAAATCTTTATTTTCGCGCTCGATCTGCTCCAACACATCAGAGTGGATGCCCATCGCCTTGGCAGCGGCAAAGTCCATATACCAGACATGTGCATCCATAAAGAGTTCCTGGGTGCCAAGCAGTTGGTAAGCCATTTGCGATTCCGTACCCATGCCAGGAAGATAGCCTGAACCTATCTCCTTGATCTGCGGATACGATTGCAACTCATTTTTGATAATATTAAAAGAATCTACAGAAAACGGAATAAAAGCGACGATCCCTTCTTTCTCAAACCCTACATCCTTCTCATGGATGAATCTTAGCTGCTGGTTGATAAAAAAGGTAGCACTACTCAGCGCAATCAGCAAAGTGAACTGAAAGATGATCAGCGCGCGCCGCATGACCAATCCTTCGCCATGCCGGGTGATGCCTTCTTTGAACAAACGAATAGGTTGCTTGCGCGCCAGGACCCAGGCAGGATACAGGCCGGACAACAACCCCGTACACAGGGCGGTGCCTACCAGCAGACCCAGCAAAGGTAAAGAGGTAAGAAAATCGTGCTGCAACTTTAAATTCATCAACTGGTTGAAGAACGGCAAAATAATAAACAGCAATCCCAGCACCAGGGGCAGGCAGAGCATGGCAAGCAGTACGGCTTCTGTCAGGAACTGTCCTATGATACCGCTTTTCTGCGCTCCCAGCACCTTTCTCATACCAATCTCCTGGTGCCTGCCGGCATACATGGCTACCGACAGGTTGATATAGTTGGTACAGGTAATCAGCAGTATGATCCCTCCGATGATCGCAAAAATATACAGATAACGGACATCGCCCGGAGGTTTGAGTTCATACATCACCTCAGAATGCAGATGAATATCCGCCAGCGGCTGTAGATAGCTGCCATCTTCCGAGGGGTTGTCGGCAATCTCAGGCTCTACCCGTATCAGCACTTCATTGACTTTCCGGGTTACTTCCTCCAGGTCAGCATCAGGATGCAGACGCAGGTACGTATAAGCGCCCCAACTGAGAATGGAAGGCCGGTACAAGATCAGATCAAAGTCATAATGTGCGTATTCCGGTATGTTTTCAATAACACCAGTGATGCGATACTGGTCTTTAAACCGGTGAATAGTGCGGTTCAAAATGGATTTGTTTTTCCAGTCTTTTCCAAAGTACCTTTCGGCAGTCTGCTCGGTCAGAATGGCCGAATAGAAGTTCTGACACGCCTGGGAGGCATCGCCTGCAATAAACTGCCATCCAAACATATCGAGCAATTCTTTCCCGGTATTGGTCATCAGTATTTTGCTTTCTGTAAATGAAGTAGGTTCCCCACCGTCACGGTCTACTTTGATGAAAGAGGGGTATTTGCCCATGGTCTGGCTATAGGTGACATTAAAATGTGCTACCTCTTCTACCTCGGGAAGTTCTCTGAGGGCATCCGTTTTGATAAGCTGCTTGTCTGCATCGTCCGTCCAGTCTATAAAATTGTTGACAGCGTAACCCTGCTCATTGTAGGTATAAGCCAGGCGGTAGATGTCCTGGTAGCGGGGATGAAACGTATCATAGCGCAACTCGTGGCGCAGGAAAAGAATCACCAAAGCACAACAACTCAGCCCTACGGTCAGCCCAAACAGGTTAATAGATGTGTATAGACGTCTTTTGTATAGATTTCTGAGGGCAATATTCAGGTAGTTACGCCACATAAAATGAATTTGGCTAAAAAATTCAAATAAAAGATATTTTCTTTTAAACAAAACAGAAAAATAATTTTTAACGCAAAAAATCTCAAAGTAAGTAATTCTGCGGTTTGCGTTTGAATCTTCTGCCATGCTTGGGCAGATTAGCGTCTCCAATTACATTTTACATTAAAACCATGAAAAAATCTGCTTTACTGTTATTCGCCTGTATCCTTGCCCTGGCTGCCTGCCGGGAGATTGAGAAACTCACTGAGTTCAACATGCGCTATTCTTCCAATGTTACGATTGCTAAAAGCACGGCGCTGAACTTGCCCATAACGCTCTTTACACCCGAGATGGAAACAAATTCTACTTCTGAATTTTCTGCCAATAACACCCGCAAAGACCTGGTAGAAGAGATCAGGCTGACCAAGCTGGTGCTGACCATTACTTCGCCGGAAGCGCAAACCTTCAGCTTTCTGAATGAGATCACGCTCTACCTGTCAGCCGAAGGCATGGAGGAAGTAGAAGTGGCCCACCTCAAGGATATACCCAAAACCGTAGGACAACGGCTGGAATTAGAACCGACCGGGCAGGACCTGAAAGAGTATATTAAGAAAGATAAATTCTCCCTGCATGTCAAAACGGTCACCGACGAGGCGATCTCCCAGGATGTGGATATTGCTATCGCTTCTACCTTCTTTGTGAATGCCAAAGTGTTAGGCTTGTAGTATTCGTACGCTGCCCGTTGCAAACCGGAAGTTGGATGATCTTATGGATGATCCGGCTTCCGGTTTTGTTTTTTCGTGCCTTTCAGGTAAGTATTCCGTACTTTTCCCATGATACTCATGCTATTTGTTTCCTTATCCCATGAAATTGCTTTAAATTGAGAGCCTGAAAAAAGCAAAATTTTATCAAATTACTTTTAACCTAATCAATAATGAAAAAAAGACTCAACGAAAGCGGGAAAGCTCATATGCCCCGCCGGGAATTTCTTAAAGGCACTGCTATGTCAGCCGCTTCTTTTATGATTGTACCGCGCCATGTCTTGGGTGGTAAAGGCTTCCAGGCACCCAGCGACACAGTCAACGTAGCCGCGATCGGTGCAGGTGGTATGGGCTCCTCCAACATGAGCAGACTCACCAGTCAGAACATCGTCGCCCTGGCCGACGTAGACTGGAGCCGTGTGAAAGACTCGGTGAAAAATGAAGACCGCAAAGAACTGCGTACCAAGTACGAAAAAGCCAAATGGTACAAAGACTTCCGTGAGATGCTCGACAAGCAAAAAGACATCGACGCGGTCGTCGTGGCTACGCCCGACCACGTACACGCCGTGGCTGCCATGGCGGCTATGAAGATGGGCAAGCACGTATACGTACAAAAGCCGCTGACCTACTCTGTCGAAGAAGCCCGTATGCTGCGCAAGACTGCCAAAGATACCGGCGTGGTCACCCAGATGGGCAACCAGGGGCACTCCAGCGACGATGCCCGTCGTATCAATGAGTGGATACAAGCCGGCGCCATCGGACCGGTGCGCGAAGTACACGTATGGACCAACCGCCCGATCTGGCCCCAGGGGATTCCCCGCCCGTCGGCCGCTTTTGCCCTGCCCGAAGAACTCCGCTGGGATCGCAACGGCGTCCGCGACCGGCTCATCAAAGCCATCAGCAGCAACTATGCGGCGCCCGATGATCTGGATTGGGACCTTTTCTTAGGACCAGGACCCAAAGTGCCTTACCATCCGATCTACCATCCGTTCAACTGGCGCGGTTGGGTAGACTGGGGCGTAGGCGCACTGGGCGATATGGGTGCTCACCTGATCGATCACCCCTATTGGGCGCTTAATCTTACCTATCCGGAGACAGTAGATGCTTCTTCTACCCCCTGGGGCGGCGAAGAAGATGACCTGGCTACCTACCCGCTGGCTACCACTGTACACTATGGGTTTGCCGCCCGCGACAACATGCCCCCGGTGACTATACACTGGTCAGATGGGGGAATGATGCCTGCCCGCCCGTCGGTGTTGCCTGATGATGTGAAGCTGGACCGTACCGGCGGCGTTATCTTCGAGGGCGAGAAAGGTATCCTGATGCACGAAACTTATGGTGCCAACCCGCGCATGTACCCGGCCAACCTGATGGAAGAGTATAAGGATACACCTGAGAAGTATCCGCGCATCAAGGGAGGACGCGACGCGCATGAGATGAACTGGATTCGCGCTATCAAAGGAGAAGAGAAAGCAAGCTCTCCTTTTGAGTATGCCAGTCCGCTGACCGAGACCATGCTGCTTGGCGTAGTTGCCCTACATGCTCCGGGAGAAACGCTTCGCTATGATGGAGGTAAAATGGAATTTACCAACAATAAAGACGTCAACCGCTTCCTCAAACGCGAATATCGCAAAGGCTGGAACCTGAGCTAATCAGTGCTTCTTCCCGGCACAGGTCTGTGAGCCACAGACCTGAGTGGTAGTCATGCTGAGCCGCCACTTACTTTGCTCTGCCGTGGTACGCGGCAGAGCATTTTTATGTCAGATAATTCCTGCTCATTTCAGCATAACCGTCTTTTTCATCTCTGCCGAACGTTTGGCAGCACCCAGTATCTCCATGACGATCATGTTGTTTTCCAACGACGACAAATCAGTGGGCTTTACCTGTACGCTTCCATTCACGACGGCTGCCAGGTAGGCAAAAGGATCATTGTAAGGGGCTGCCTGCTGTGGGGCAGTGAGCGTTTCCGCCTTGCCCTTGTCCAGCCTCAGGCGCATATCCGTGCCGTCAATCGTCTGGATATAGCCGGTCTGTCCGTATACTTCCATGTCTTTGCGGCTAAAAGGCCAGTTCCAGGAAGCCTGTATGATGCCCTGCATGGCAGGATACGTCAGTATAATGGTCGCTTCATCTTCTACCTTGGGGTAGACATCAGGCTTCATGTGCTGGGTCACCGCCGTGACAGAGGTGGGTCTTTGTCCTTGCATGAGCCAGGTGATCAGGTTGGCACCATAGCAGCCAAAGTCCATCAGCGCGCCGCCCCCGTTCAGCTTGGGGTCGGTGAGCCATACGAGGAACTCCGGGCCGACACCAATTTCT